>JAUNBU010000067.1 GCA_030526925.1 Bacillota bacterium
CCGTACATCATGGCAAGCTCCGTCAACGGCTTAAGCCCTGCTGCGATACAGATGGTGTCCACATCAAGCACCTCTTCCGTGCCCGGTATGATCTGCCAGTTTTCATCCACCTGACCGATGACTGCCTGTTCCACTCTGTTTTCACCTCTGGCTTCGATGACCGTATGCCTCGTCTTGATAGGTACTCCCGCTCTGGTGATCTTAGAAGCGTGGACTGCATAGCCGCCGATCTTCGGCGCTGCTTCTACCAGGGCAACCACATCTGCTCCTCCCTGCATTAACTGATAGGATACGATGAGACCTACGTTACCCGTTCCGATCATCAGGACCTTTTCTCCCGGCAGGACCCTGTTGATGTTTACCATGGTCTGGGCTGCTCCTGCGCCGATGACCCCCGGAAGTGTCCAGCCTTTGAATCTGACCACATTCTCCGATGCGCCGCTGGCTATTACGATCTTCTCTGCCTGCACGGTAACTACCTTCTTATCCGTATCGTCAGTTCCGATTTCAATAGCAACGGTCTTCTCATCAAAGAGCCCGATAACTACACTGTTCAACCAGATCTCGACCCCGTTTTCCTTGGCTTCCGTCAGCAGCTCGTTGCCGATGTCTATCCCTCTGATGCCTGCTCTGTGAGCGCTGGAACCGAAGAACTTATGTATCTGCTTGAACAACTGACCGCCTGCCTTCTGGTTGGAATCGATGACCAGTACCTTAGCGCCCCTCTTAGCCGCTTCTATAGCTGCCGCCATCCCCGAAGGTCCGCCGCCGATCACAACTACTTCTCTCTTAGTCATTTGCTTCCACCTTCTTTCCGACTCCGTGCTGGGTTTCGATCACCATTCCCGCTTTCACCGGTGTGACGCAGGTCCTCACATTTGGTTTACCGTTTACGATCATGGCACAGTCGGTACACTGACCGATGCCGCAGAACAAACCTCTCGGTTCATTCCTTTTTACCGTATAACGATTGATGATGATCCCGCTGGCGATCAGCGCCGCCAGTATGTTTTCACCCTCTCTGGCCTGTATCTCCTTGCCGTCCACAGTGATGGTGACCAGACCCCGATCTTCCGGCTCACCCAGTATCACGTGCTTTTCCACTCTTACGCTCATGACAGTCTCCTTTCCTGTTTTCTGTTACTCCCTTTAAGCGCAAAGAGCGTGCCATTTTGTCATTTTTTGTTTTGATGCGCCTTCAAAAAAATCCACGAATCCTTGTATTTTCAAGGGTTTCAAAAAAATAAAAAAGCTCAGATAGGAGTGTTTTTCCTCTCTGAGCTTTCCTGCAGTATCATTCGGTTTTGTGCAAAACTGCACAAAAATATTGTCTGAAATTTCTCAGTATTCTCTTTCCAAGGCTTTCGCAGGTTTTATGCAAGGTCGCACGTCTTATGCAAAATTGCACATACTAATTTTTGAAGCTTGTTTTGATTCCGTATTTTTGCAGCTTTCTGGTGATGGTGCTCCGGTCAACCTTCAGCATGACTGCCATCTCCTCAGTGCTCCTGCACCTGCCCATGGCCTCCGTCAGCAGCTTTTTCTCCAAGGTGTTGACAGCGTCCTTCATGGATCCGGCATTTTCCAGGGTGATGGCGGCGCCGCTGTTATAGCTCAAAATGCTCTCCGGCAGATGCCTCTCCAGGATCATATCCTCTTCCGTGGTGACCATCAGATATTCTATAACATTCTCCAGCTCCCGCACATTGCCGGGCCAGTCGTAATCCAGCAATCGTTTCAGCGCCGGCTTTTCGATCTGCTTCTTCATTCCGTATTCCCGGTTGAATTTGTCCATGCAGCGGTCTATGAGCACCTTGATATCCGCGATCCTGTTCCTAAGCGGCGGGATCATGATAGGCACCACGTTGAGCCTGTAAAACAGATCCTCTCTAAAGGTTCTGATGCGTACCATCTCTGCAAGATTCCTGTTTGTGGCTGCGATGATGCGGATATCCACATCTATCATTTCCGTGGCTCCCACTCGCTTGATCTGCTTGTCCTGCAGCACCTGAAGCAGCTTGGTCTGTAGATTCAATGGCAGCTCGCCTATTTCATCCAGAAACACCGTCCCATGGTTTGCCAGCTCGATCTGACCTATCTTGCCCTCTTTTTCAGCGCCCGTAAATGCCCCTTTTACATAGCCGAATAGCTCCGACTCCAGAAGATGCTCAGGAATGGAGCCGCAGTCTATCTTCACGAAGGGACCTTTGCTGCGGCTGCTGTTTTCGTGGATGAATTTGCTGATGACTCCCTTGCCGACCCCGGACTGCCCCTGGATAAGCGCCGTCGTGTCCACGTTGCTGACCTTGAGCGCTAGCTCTATTATGCTTTTCATCTCTGCGCTCTCTGCCACCAGGTCCTTCGTGTTGAATGCGGCTGCCTTCATGACGTCCAGCTCGTTCTTGTACGCCTCCGCCAGAGTCTGGGTCTCTTCCAGCTCCCGTCTAATTTTTTCAAAGTTTTTTAGACCATCGACGATTCTAATAATACCTCCGTCGGAAATCACATCCTCCGACAAGCTGAATTCCTTTCTCCGCTGAACGTGCTGTAGCAAATTCACGTTGCTGAAAGAACCTTCCTCTATATCAAATGCGGCCTTGACACGATCGCCGTCTCTCTTCATATTCTTTAATCTGGTGTCCTGGGCATAGGCGGCGTCCACATTGATGCTCAGTGTGTCTCCCTGTCCCATGGTGATATATAGACCATCGTAATTCGTCTCGAAGATGACGTCAAATGTTTCTTTCAGTTCCTTCAGCGCTTGATGATCTACTTCGCCTTTTCCTCTGACTTTATTAAAAAACTCATCCAGACCATGTTCCATTACCCGCATATACTCTTCGTTAGGCAGGTAGCATTTCTGCATGGTGCGGTTGATGAAGCCTTCCAGCAGCCCTTCTTCGTTAACGAAAGGCAGTATGTACTGTTTGGAGTTGATAAAGGAAAAGACGCTTTCTTCTCTCCCTGCTACGACGATATCCGTCTCCATCATTTCCTGTGCGTCGATTTCTTCTCCCAGGTGCTTACACACATCAAAAATGGAAATGAGCCCCAACACTTTCCCTTCATCCACCACCGGCAGTTCCATGCTCTTAGCAAGCTCAAAAATTTTCAGCATTTCATGGCTGTCTCGTAAACTCACATCTATGGATAGATCCTTTTCAAGTTTTTCCGTCATGGCAATCTTCCTCTCGATTTTCTGGCAAGGTTTTGATTTGCTTTTATTTTATCATGCAGAAAATATGGCATCAAGCAATATCGACGATGGGTTTTAAGCAATTTTAGACGTAGGCTTTTCCAGTCTGTCGTACATCTTATACATGACAAACAGGCTCAAGCCTCCGCATACCACTTTTGAAACTACATAAACCGTGATGGGATACCCGCTGATGACGCTGGAAACGAATCCCAACTGGCCGCCCAGTACATAGGCCCCGCTGACGCTGAATGCGGCGTTGAGCATCTTTCCCTTGCGGTCCATTCGTGAAAACAGCGGCAAAATGGCCAATGAAGTGGCACAGTTCAAGAGCAGCGCCACCATGGACACCTCATTGATCCCCAGTCTGTCTGCGATCTTCTGCAGCTTCGTTCTGAAAAACTTCAAAACCAGCTCGGACATGACCAGCGAACCGCTGATAACGATAGCCGACTTAAGGACGATCATGGCAGCTTCTTCAATGGCATCCATCTCGGCGTAAGCTAAAGAAGGAATGAAGACTCCCAGCATCGCAAAGAAAAACATCAGATAGATGATCCATTGTATCACTCTGGCAAAGAGGGAAAACCCCTTTACCATCTGTTCCGGAAATTTTATCAGACCTGCCGCCAGCAGGATGCACAAAATCAGAATCGGTATGACCTGGCGCAGGAACAGCTCCACATCCATGCGAAGCATGAGCCCGGCAGCCACAAGACCGCATGGGACCAGGATCAACCCTATTATGAATCCCTTGATGGCTACATAGAAGTCGCTCCGTTCCAGAGCCGAGAGAAAGACCGGCAGCTGGAATGAAACCGTCTGCCCCAGCAGCGATGCCAGTATGACGCCGTTGAGGATCAGCAGCGTTTCATTGGTCGTTAGCTGCTCAGCCATGAAAAAGCCCCCGATGTCTGTCGCCAATATGGCGCCGGGGATCAGCGATGGGTCAAATGGCAGATCTGACGTCGCCGCAGCTATCGCATCAATATTTCGCTGCATCAGCTCTACGCCGATGCTGGACAGCCCTACGATGGGAATGATCATGGTAGCCATTGTAAGTAATCCCTTGTCAAAGGAAACCGCCAGGCCCCATTTCAAGTCAAACATCTTGTCGATAAATCCAACCGCCGCAAATACAAGCATAATGGCAACGAATACATTCATGGCATCTTTCTCCAAATCTGCATAGTAAAGCTAAGATAGTAAAACTAATGTAGTAAGACTAAATTTATCACTTGACTTTCAAAAAGTAAAGATGCTATTTTCTACCCACCGTCCTATTCTTCTTCTGATTCCACGTCTTCTGCCGTCTTCACGCAATACACCAGCATTGCCGCCGTAACAGCGAACAGGAGAATTACAACTCCGAGCATTATTTTAGTTCCAATCAACATCATAAGCTCCTTTCCTCTACAAAACAGGGAATATCGAATTGAGCACGATAAACAGCATTATCGGCGCCGCAACGAACTTTACCACGATATCGAACCAGGTTCCAAGCTGTATCCTGCTGCTGGAGTTCATATAGGATTCTCTGATTTTCCTGACACCGTACATATAACAGAACGCCACTGCACCCATTCCCGCCGTTATGATGAATCCATAATTTCCCGCCAGATCCGACCAGAATTGAGTCAGTGCATCGTTGAAAACGCACGGTATGGATCCTGCCAGGGTAATGGCTGTCCACAGCACGGTTATCTTCTTTCGGGAGGCTTTTAACGCATCGGAAAAGGACGTGACCGCCACTTCCATCTGTGCGAAAGCTGTCGTTATCCCTGCAAAGAACACGCCCAGGAACACCAGCACACCAATCACATTTCCAAACGGAAGCTGCTCCAACACCGCCGGGATTATGACAAAGATCAGCTTTGCACCCGACTCCGGATCAAGATCCATTCCTACACAGGCAGGAATGATCGCCAGCCCTGCCAGAACAGAAATGGCAATGTCCATCAGACATACTGTAGTAATGCTGATCGTCACATCTTCTGACTTTTTTAAGTGGCTCCCGTAGACCAGCACACAGCCCGGTCCGATCCCCACGGAGAAGCACGCCTGTCCCATGGCCGCTACCCACAGCCTCACATTAGCCAGCTGCGAAAAATCAGGATTCAAATAAAAGTTATACCCCTTTACGATCCCGGGTATGGAAAACAGACAAAAGATAATCAACGCTGCAAAAATCACAATGATGGCAGGCACCATCACCTTGCTGACACGTTCGATCCCCGAACCGATTCCTTTGTAAAGAACGAATCCTACATAGAGCGTCAATCCCACTACTAAGATCAGCATGACCGGCTCCTGAGATGCGCTGTAGTCATAGATACTTGACGCCGGCATATCCTCCCACATGGAGGTCACCGATACATACAGAAAATACAGGGTGGTCGCCATGACAGGAATAAAGAAAAAATTCATGGATGAATATATCGTCGTAATGATCCCGCCGATCACATTGCCCGCCTTAGTATTTTTCAGGATTATCCCGTAGGTATCCATCACTCCTTTACCTATCCCTTTTCCCAGGGCAGCCTCTACTAATGCCAGAGGAACCACGCAGACTGCCATGCAGACCAGGAAAGCAAATAAGAATGCTCCCCCTCCGTACTCCCCAACAAGATACGGGAATCTCCATACTGCGCCAAGCCCTACACACATGCCCGACATGGCCATGATGGCACCGAATCTTCCTCCCCAACTTTCACGTTCTAAAGTCTGACCACTCATTTCGGTCTCCTTTCTCTCCTTAGATCCATCCTGCATACGGACGCTGCATAGACGCATTGTTCAACCATTTTATCAATGTAATGAAATCGAAGACCGGTCTGCCCGTTGCTGCTTGAACAGCTGAAGCATAAGGCGGCATATCGCTGCATTCCAGCAGTATGGCTCCGATATCGGTATTCTCCTCGACCAATGCCTCTGCCGCTGCCACCACTTCTCTTCTGGTCCCCGCATTGTCAAAGCTTCCTCTGTCCTCCATTATAGCAGAGAAATTTTCTCCGTGTCGCAGATCGGCGATAACAAGATCATCTGACGAATCTACTCCGCAGTTTGCCAACAGCTCATCACTGACTGCCACAGCATTGGCTGTCAGTATCCCTATCTTCTTATGGCTCTTCATGATGGAACGAATCCACGGTATCTGAACCAGGCTGGAAAGTCCCACCGGCATATCCATTTCGTCTGCCAGCTGCCGATGGAAATGCCCGAAAAATCCGCAGGCTGCCGAGATGGCCCTGACGCCTTCTCTTTCCAGATCCTTTGCCGCCTGCAAAATCTTCTCAAACACGGCAGGATCGCCGCTGTGGAGGGTTGGAGTGTCCAGCCCCCTCACAGCCTTGAACCTTACAGGAAAGTCATATGTCCACGCATTCACCACATTGCCCGGCACCATGGGATACCATACGTCATCCAGATGCAAAATCCCAATACCATATCCGGCTATATTCTGCCCCTTGGGCATATCGATCCACTGATGCTCCTTCGGCTCAGGTGATATGTATCCAAATTCTCTCTTCTTATCCATTAGATTCTCCCCAGCTTTTTCAGTTCTTCCTTCATCTCTGCTTTCAGCTTATCGGATGCATCCACCAGCGGCTTTCTCACGCAGCCGCCCGGTACTCCCAGCATTTCCATCATGGCCTTAACAGGTGCAGGATACGGCTCTGCTTCCATGGCCGTGTACAGCTTCGCCATGCTCATGTTGAATTCTGCGGCCTCCGCCCACTTGTTTTCTTTTACTAAATTGTAAAGCTTCACGTACTCCTGCGGAAGTGCGTTCATCAGGATGGCAAAGCCGCCCTCTGCTCCCACAGCCAGCGCCGGCAGGATGGTATGTTCATAGCCCTGGAATACAGTGAAGTTAGGCATATTTCTTGTAAGGGCGATAGTCTCACAGGTGTGGATCATGTCCGACGTGTCCTTTAAGGATACGATATTGTCATGCTCTGCCAGCTCTGCAATCAGCTCCGGCGCCAGCTCTACGCCCGTGGAAAGTGGATTGTTGTAAATAACGATGCCTACATTTGAGCCATCAGCGATTTCCAGGAAGAAATCTTTTACGCCTTGGTCGGTGGTTGCCTGATAATACGGCGGAAGAACAAGACCCCACTCGGCGCCGCAATCAGCAGCGAAATTTGCAAGCTCTACGGTCTCAGGCGCCGTATATCTTCCCACTCCGGCAAGCACCGGAATCCTCCCTGCTACGTATTCACAGCCCTTCTTGATGACTTCCTTCTGCTCTTCCAGTGTCATGGTGTGATATTCTCCCGTGCTTCCGGAAATAAGGATACCGTCAAGTCCTCCTTCGACCACGTAATCGATGACCTTCTTGAAAGCATCGAAGTCTATGCTCTGATCCTCTTTAAACGGTGTTACTACCGGCACAAACATGCCTCTAGGTGCTTTTTTCATGTTACTTTTCCTCCTCTTTTTTGAAATGATTCTTACCTTTTAACAATGAGGTCCCTCTGACAGCTTTACGCTTTGAACCTGGAAAACTTAAGCTTATCGATGTTGAAGTCCGTCTCTTCTCCCGTAACGATCTGGGAAACCATTTTTCCTGTGATGGCCGACAGACTGATGCCGTCGCCCTCGTGCCCTGCCGCTATGTAAAATCCCGGAACTTCTTCCACCGCCGATACGATAGGCAGGTGATCCGGTACCCACGGCCGCAAACCGGCATAGGTTCTGATACAGTTGATGTCTTTGATGACAGGGAAGAAGCGAATAGCTCTCTCTGCCATTGCCTGCATTACTTCTATCTCCGAGCTGATATCAAATCCTTTGAAGTCCCTGTTGCTTCCCAGCAGGAAGTTGTTGGCGTCGGTAGGTTCGATGACCATTGCCACGTTGTTACGCTCCACCCGCTCGCTGACAGGTCGTGTGAATTCAATATCCTCAAACTTGGACATCATGTATCCGAACTCCTGCACCTTCTGGCTCATCACCGTAAAGGTCCTCTCGGATATCATAATAAGACCCTTTCTCGGTTTGATAGGAATTTCTACCCCTACCAATGCACCGATCATCGGAGACCATACCCCGCCGCAGTTAATAACTTTATCGGTTTTATAAGTACCTTTGTCTGTCACGACAGCGGATATCCTGCCGTTTTCACGTTTGATCTCCTGCACGGTATGATGCGACAATATGTCTGTGCCCATCTTTCTGCATTCCTCCATAAATGCGAAGCACAGCTTGTATGGATTAAGTGAGCCATCCGGCTCCGACCAGAAGCCTCCAATCAGATCTCTTGCCAGATACGGCTCGATCTCGAATATCTCTTTTCTGTCCAGCATCCGCATGTCGTATCCGTCATCCTGTTGTTCTTTGACGTATCCGCTGGCTGCTTCCATCTCCGGTTCTGTTTCACAGACGTACAGACATCCTCTCTGCTTGAATTCAAAGTCGTAGGACAGCTCATTCTGCAGCTCTCTAAAGCGCATGATACTGGCATACCCCATGTCTGTATCGATCCCGGGCATCTTGTCGCAGATCAGTGCGACAGCATCACAATGGCTGGATGTACCGCTGGCGATGTCGCCTTTCTCGATTATGGCTACCTTCAATCCCTTTTTCGTCAAATGATAGGCGACGCTGGTCCCGATCACACCTGCACCGATGACGATGGCATCGTAATTATTCATCTTCTTCACCTCCTGCCAATGAACCGAACGTAATAGGACGTACCGGTGGTCTTGGAGTACTGCTGCTGATCTCTTCAGGGCTCTCGCCCAGCTCCTGTTTTAAAATCGCCTGCACCATCTTCTCACATGTCCTGCCCTGACAAAGACCCATGCCGGCTCTCGTCCTTCTCTTGACACCGGTCACATCCCTAGCGCCGTCCTTGATGGCCTGCTTGATCTCAGAGACGGTCACTTCTTCACACCTGCAAACCAGCATATCGTCGTCAAATCGCTGGACTGCTTCTTTTCCTGATGTGGCAGCTGTTTCCGGTCTTCTCTGGATGGAACGTACTTCTTCCGTATACTCCACCGGAACCGCTACCGTCACCACCGGCGTTCTGTCAAAGGATTTCGGGTTCTTCACATCTACGATCTCTCCGTCACAGACCACCTTGCCCTGTCTGTCTACGGCCTTTGCCTTCTGTCCTTTTTCAGGAAGCGGCATGTATTCATAAGGAAAGCTTACAGTCCCTTTGCCTTCTCCGTATGCCTTGTTGATGACGAAGATCGCAAGGCCGGAACACTGCGCTATGCAAAGCCCGCATCCCGTGCATTTTTCATAATCCATGGTCGGCAGATTGGTAATGGGCTCTCCGATCTTGATGGCGTGGAATTTACATGCAGCCTCACAAGGGTTACACGGGATCTCCTGATTACATTCTGCGATGGCTACAGGACCTTTCGCCATTCTCTCTTCTGACGGGTATGAAATCGTCTG
>JAUNBU010000068.1 GCA_030526925.1 Bacillota bacterium
TACCGGCGATTCCCGGCAAGGTCAAAACGCTTCCCATCCATGCCATGATGTTGAGTACGATGATGATGTACAAGAGCAATGCCAGGTTTGCAGCAACGCCCATGCCTCTGTAGGCGATGAGCATGATCAGCAGGATCAACCCCAAACCGATGAGGCCTGCGTATACGCTCATCTCCAGTGCGTTATATCCGATTTTCGCCGACTGCACTGAGGAATTTACCTCTTCCAGCTCCAGCGGTAGCGCACCGCCTCTGATCAAAGCCGCCAGATTGGATGCTTCCTCCTGGCTGAAGTTTCCCGTAATGGTACAGCTTCCTCCGCTGATAGGTCCGTCGTCAACCGACGGATAGGAAATGATCTGTCCATCCAGAATGATTACGATGGAATTGTTGGGAACTCCTTCTATGGTGGATGTTACTGCTCCGCTGTATGCCTGTGTGGTGGCTTCGTAGAACAGATCGGCCCCTTCGCTGTCAAAGTCCAGGGCTACCGCATAGCCACCCCGCTCCGTATCGGTGGTAATGGATGCGTCTTTGATATTCCCGCCGTCCAGCACCATGGTCCCGTCCGCAAGTGCGAACTGCAGCTGTGCCGTCCTGCCTATCTGCTCGATGGCTTCCTGTGCATCTTCTGCCCCCGGCAGCTCCACTCTGAGCCTGTTATCTCCTTCTATGGTCACGACCGGTTCTGCCAGACCCATCTGGTTAACTCGTTCTTCCAGGACTGCCTGGGTCTGTTCCATGGCTTCCCTTAGTTCTTCCCCTGTTAGATCTGTGTTATTGGCTTCCATTACTACGTAAACGCCGCCCTTTATGTCCAGCCCCAGCTTCATCCTGTCCTTGAGGGGTTCGATGGGACCTGCTCCGAAAAGGGTCAGATACCAGCCGACTGCGATAACCAGTACGAAAAATATTGCCAACACTTGTTTTAGTCTGTAATTCATCTCATCCTCCAACTGTATTTATTTTCTCAAATGGCACGCAAACATCCATTAAATCATACTGCTAATATTTTACTACTTTTTGACATGCGAAACAAGGGCAAATCCTAGAAATTTCAATTGATTTCAATTGATTTGCCTTTTTTTAACTAGGAAGGAGCCTTCACTTGCTGCTATTGGTACCCAGAACACCGCCAACCATTCCTGAAGCAAGCGGGATAAGATAAAATACGCTGAAGCTTTCCACGCCGAAGGAGCGGGAAAAGACACTGCCTACGGCGAAAAGAACCAGCAGCAGGAAGACTATAGCGGCCCCCAGGCCCGCCAGAAGCCCTTTCCTTTCCATGATGCGCCCTTCAAGAAACCCTAAAAGCAGCGTCACCACCGACAGGATCGCCACAAGCCCGGCAAAGGCCCACTCTTCCTTAAAGCCGGTAAAGTTGATGACTGCCGCCAACACCAGGGTCAGCACGATAAACAGAAGTATCGCCAGTATATAAGCCTTTAAAGTCTTTCTCAAAATCTCCATAGTACACCTCCTGTTACAATATATTGCAGGGAGGACGCCGATATACCGGCTAAACGCTGTGCTTTACGGCTTCTGATGTCTATGGAAAAAAAGAGATGGTTTTTCTCCATCTCTTTAAATGCCGTGTGTTTCCGGTCTTCTACTTTTCTTCTTTTTCTTCTGCTTCTGTCTCTTCGGCTTCTGCTTCTTCAACTTCAGCCTCTTCGACCTCTTCGGCTTCTTCTGCTTCAACCTCTTCGGTCTCTTCCGGTTCTTCCTCAACAGGTGCAGCCTTCTTCATTCTCTTAGGCTTAGCTTTCTTTACTTCTACTTCTTCTTCCTCGATGTCCTCAACCTCTTCGGTTCTTGTCTTCGCAGGTCTTCTGCCTTCTTCGACTACCTTGGAAACAGCCCATCTCATGATCTCAAACTTGACCTTGTCTGCTCCCACCTGTATAACAAGTGATTCTTCCTTTGTCTTCACGATCTTGCCGCAAATACCTCCGATAGTGACTATCTCATCTCCTACCTGAACGCTGCTTCTCATGGCATTGACTTCTTTTTCTCTCTTTTTCTGCGGTCTGATCAGTAAGAAATACATTACTGCTAATAAAATGACTAAAGGTAAAATCGTTACCCAAATGCTTCCGCTTCCGCCCATTGAACATTCCTCCTGTTTTAGGTTTTAACTTGATTGATAATTTATATCACGATCGCTATCATGGTGCCGGCGATGGGGGTCGAACCCATACGGTGTTGCCACCACGGGATTTTGAGTCCCGCACGTCTGCCAATTCCATCACGCCGGCGTAATGCAGTAATTATACCATCATACCGATATGATTTCAAGGTCTTCTTGTTTAATTTTCTCCATGTGTTTTTTAGCAAAAATCTTGTACATTATCGGGATGATCACCAGCGTCATCAATGTCGCATAGATCAGTCCGCCGATACATACCAGGGCTACCGGCTGCATCATTTCGGCGCCTGTACCGATGCCGATGGCAAGCGGTAAAAGCCCCAGCACAGTGGTGATGGCAGTCATGATAACCGGTCTCATTCTCACGGCGCCTGCGTTGATTATTGCCTCATCCATCCCCATGCCTTCCAGCCTGAATCTGTTGATGCAATCCACCAGAACGATGGCGTTGTTGACAACCACTCCCATCAGCATGATGAAGCCCATCATGGACACAACGCTTACGTCCTGTCCGAAGATCAGCAGCGCCAGCATGCCTCCGGTGAAGGCCAGCGGTATGGTGAATATCACTATAAACGGTGAGCGCAGAGACTGGAATTGTGCCACCATGATCAGATATACGAGTATGAATCCTACAAGCAGCATGAGCATCAGCTGCCCCATGGCATCCATGATCTCTTCATTTTCGCCGCCGTAATCTATGGTCACGTTGTCCGGCACCAGCTTCTCATCGGCGATACGGTCTTTGACATCATCGGTCACCAACGTCACGTTGTAGTCGTCCTTGACACCCGCTGTCACCTGAAGGCTCCGCTTCTGGTTATCGTGGTTGATGGCGTCAAGGGCTGCGTCCGTTTCTATGCTGGCTATGGAAGACAGGGAAACCTCCGACTTGGTACCATCCTGTTTCTCAACGGAAAGGCTTAGATTTTCCAGATCCTCTCGTGTAAAGTTGTTCTTGGTGCTGTTTTCCACCACCACGTCCACGCTGCTGCCGTTTTCCTGCAAGGTGGTCGAGGTTGTTTCCTCCGTCAGCTTGGCTGCGATCTGCTGATATACCTGGGCTACCGTCAGTCCCTGCTCCATGGCGAGGTTCTTGTTGACCACAACCTTCAGCTCCTGGCTGCTGTCTTCGTTGACGTTTGACACTTCCTCCAGCTGCTTCATTTGCCTGAGTTCCTTTTCGATATTGGCGCCGGTCTGCCTCAGCAAGTCAAGGTCGTCGCTGTAAAGGTTGATGCTGACGCCCGCTCCGCCCAGCATGGCGGTCATATCCATATCCGTTGAAGCTACTATTTCACAGTCGTATTCTTCGGCAAGCTGCTCCAGCTTCTTGGAAATCTGCTTGGAATTATCCAGCTTATCCTCGTCCAGCACAATGTATAGCATGGTGGATGTCACATCCTGCTCAGCAGCCGACATGCCCATCATCCCCATGGTATCGCTGGAAAGCATTGCCCCTACAGTTTCCACGCCATCTACCTTTCCCACTTCCTCTACGATAGCATCAGTAGCCGTTGAGGTTTCCTCCAGAGTGCTGTCGTCCGGCATCTGGATAGTCGCCGAGATCTGTGGCGTCGCCATGGCAGGCATGAAAGAAAATCCCCTTAACAGCGCCAGCCCCGTAGAAGCGATCAGCAGGAATATGGATGCGAATATCAAAATCTTCTTATGATACAGGCTCCAGGACACGATACTTCTGTATTTTTTGATGATGCCGCTGTCCTGGCTGAGAACAGACTGTTTGGTCTCCTTCACCAGAAGACCGTTTGCCATGACAGGAACCAATGTCAGTGCGATGATCAGGCTGGCAAGCAGCGAATATGCCACCGTCAGCGCCAAATCCACGAAGATGTCCTTGGTCATGCCGTCCACGAATACGATAGGCACGAATACGCTTATAGTCGTCAGCGTGGATGCGGTGATGGCTCCTGCCACCTGTACCGCACCTGAAACAGCTGACTGTACCCTGCTGTATCCCAGCGCCCGCAGCCTGTAGATATTCTCAATGACTACAATGGAGTTGTCCACAAGCATGCCCACACCGATGGCAAGCCCTGCCAGCGAGATCATGTTCAGCGTCACGCCGGAAAAGTACATGAGCACTATGGCAAAGATGACGCTGATCGGTATGCTGAGTGCTGTTATCAATGTCGGTCTTATATCCCTCAGGAAGAACAGCAAAATCAAAATCGCCAGGATCGCACCCAGCAGCAGATTCTGCAGCACCGAATTGATTACGATGTGGATGTATTCTCCCTGGTCTGAAAGGGTTGTAAATGTCAGTTCATCGTAATCCTCTTCAAGCTCGGTAAACTTGGAATTGATGTTGTCTGCCACCACAGCCGTAGCATAGCTGGACTGCTTGGTGAAACTGAGAAGCACGCCGTTTTCTCCGTTGATCTTGGCATAGGTGTCGGCTGCCTGATCCGTATATGAGACGGTCCCGATGTCCGAAAGGCGTATGGGCTCCACGCCGTCTATACCCATATCAAAGAGGACAAGATTCGCCAGTTCGTCCTTGTCTTTTACTTTATCCCCTACGCTGACTAGGATTTCTGCCTTGCCGTCGGTGATGTAGCCTGCCGGCATGGAAAAATTCTGAGCGTTCAAAATGGCCGAGACGTTCTCCATGGTCAAAACGCCTGTCATGTCGGCGCTGGCAAGGGCGGCATCCTTAGAGCTCTGCACTTCCGCAAGGGCGCTCTGAAGCTGGCTTACGGTGGCTGCAATGGTGCTTTCTGCTCCCGTCAGCTCCGAATACTGGGTCCCCAGTGCAAAGGATGTGGTGGCTTCCTGCTGGTCAAGCTGCTGCAGAGCCGTGTTTAACGCATCAATCGTTTGATCGATATAAGGGAGTTTCGCCACGTCTACAGCAAGGGCCTCCGCAGATTCATAGCCGTAGCTCTGTATCTCTTTTAAATACAGGTCCTTTTGTGTCTGATTAGTTGCTGCCTGATACTTCAGGAGCAGTTCCGATAAAGCCGGACCGTTTGTCTTCAGCTGCACCATGCTATCCTTGCTCTTTTGCGTCTGTGCCCTTACCGTCGCGATCTGCTGCGCCGCCTGAGCCTGTCCGCCTGTTATTTGCTCCTTGCCCGATGCGATCTGGCTCTTGCCGCTGTTTGCCGCATTGATGCCGCTGTTTATCTGACCTTCCGCCGCACCCATCTGAGAACTGATGGCAGCGGATATCTTCTCGTTGATTTCGTCTATCTTTTCCTGGGAAAGGACGATCTGGATGTTGTCCTCCACCATGCCCATGGTGGTAACGGAAGCAACACCTTCAATGCCTTCCAGCGGGTTCTGCAGATTTTCCCTGGTGAACTGGGACACCTCTCCGGAACTCTTTCCCTCCATGCCTACGGCAGCAGTAACTACCGGCATCATATCCATGTTGATCTTCATGACAACAGGAGTTCCTACCGTCTCCGGCAGATTGCCCTCGATCTGATCGATTTTGTCCCGAATGTCCACCGATATAGCGTCCATGTTCACATCATCGGAAAACTCCAGCTGTATCATGGAGTAGTTGGCAGCCGAGATGGATGTCACGTTCTTGATGTTGGTCAGGGTCGCCATCTGCTGTTCCAAAGGATCTGTGACTTCTGTCTCTGCCTCCTCCGGACTGGCGCCCGGATATGTAGTCACCACTATGACATAGGGTGTGTTGATGCTGGGAAACAGATCAGGCGTCATGCGCATATATGCGATGACACCGAAGACTAGTATGACTATTACCGCCACGAACACGGTAAAGGGTTTTTTTACGCTAAACTTGGAAAGCATCCATTCCTCCTGATTGGTTATATTTCATCTGCAAAAGGCTTTCTCTGCCCTTACTACTTGCCATCGTACTTCCTAAACTCCCACTCGCTGCCGTTGAACACGTTCATGTCCAGGTTTTTCTCTCCGCCTGCCACATACTGAGATCGCTCAGTAAAGGTGTACTGGCAGAATGTCCATTCCCTGCCGTCGGAAAGCTTCTTCGGAATATCGTGATCGCTGATCCATATAGGATAATCATCGTACTTCCCGGAAATATAGTTCTCGTATATATATCCGTTGGTGTAGATCAGTGGTTTTTTGCCGTATTCGTCCTCCAGCTCTTCAAGCATGACGTTGAGCACCCGGTACATACGTTTCTTCGTGGGATGGTTCTCCGTATATTCTCCGTAAAACTCCACATCCACCACCGGCGGCAGCATGCCCCATTTCTTATCTACCGTCTCTATGTAGTTGGCAGCCTGACCCTCACCGGATGTATCGTAGCTCATAAAGTGGTATGCGCCCACCTTCATGCCCGTCTTATGGGCTTCATCCCAGTTGTATTCAAACCGCTTATCCACATGACTGCTTCCTTCGGTTGCCTTGATGAAAGCGAACCGGATCCCTTCGGACTCCAGCCCCTCCCAGTCGATCACCTTCTGGTAATTGGACACATCAACGCCCTTCACCGGATAGGGATTGTCCTCATCGACACCCGATTCCGTCATGAAGAAATACAGATTTCGCACAGCAAAAAAAGCAACCACCACCAACACAACCAGAACAAGGAGTTTTATCAAACTTTTTCGATCCGGTCTGCGCCATACCGCTCTGCCGCTACTGCGGCTTCTCCTGTTTTTCTGGCTGATGGCAGCCAGCTTTCGCTTTCGTTTTGCCCGTCTCTGTCTCCTGCTTAAACTCATCCATGTCCCCTGTTATAATTTCTGCAACCAATATGTCATTATAGTACGAAACACACAGATTTTCAAGGCTTTGAGACGGATTGCAATGTGTGGAATTTGTGAATTAGAAGTGTCTGACGTTTCGCATTGCCGGATTTTCCAGGACCTTCCCCTCAGCATCGAATCGGGAGCCGTGACAGGAGCAGTCCCAGGAATTTTCATCCTCGTTCCTTTTCAGCACGCATCCCAGGTGGGAGCAACGTCTGCCTGTAGGTGTAAAAAAGCTTTTGGCGGTCTCTTTAGTGTTCAGCAAAAGCTGCCGGCTCCACATACTCCTGTCCGGTGTGAAAAGCTCTTCATAAGGGGTTTCCTTTTCCCGGACCATATCGCAGAGCAAAGATGCCGCCGCCATGGATGTTGACATGCCCCATTCGTTGAAGCCTGTCGCCACATAGACATCTTCCCAAGACTTGCTGTACCGCCCGATGTATGGGATATTATCCAGGCTCATGCAGTCCTGAGCAGCCCAGGCGTATGCTTCTATCGCATCAGGGAATTTCTCAGATGCAAAGCGCCGTACCGCCTCAAATCCTGTGTCTCTCTCAGGTGCAGGCTGTTTCTCACCTGCCGTTCCCGTCCTGCAGTCTCCTCCACCCAGGATCAGCATATCCCTGTAGTTTCGCAGATACATGCCGCCCGATACCGTATCCGCATAGGTTCCCGCAAATGTCGGAGCATTTTCCAGAGCCACCACAAAGGAGCGCTTCTGATACAGCTTCAGAGGGTAGCCGCCTGTCCTGTTGATGAAAGGATAATGGGTGGCGACGATGATGGCCTTGGCGGTGATCTTACCTCTGTCGCTGTAGGCAGTAGTGTCTTTGATCTTTCTTATATAGGTGTTTTCTCTGATGTTTAGGGGTTTGGCTATGCCAGCCAGGAATTTAAGCGGGTCAAACTGGGCCATCTCCGGAAATCTCACAGCTCCGGCGATTTGTATCGGCAGATCTATGTCTGTCATGAACTGGGCCGGAAATCCCAGTTCCCTTACGATTGCCGCCTCGATCTCCTGCTCTTTCCTGTTGTTCAATGAATAGACGTAGGACGGCTTTTCTTCCCAGTCGCAGGGGATGCTTTCGGAAAGCTCTTTGAACTTTTCCACAGCCGCCAGGTTCGCCTGAAGGTAAAGGCGTGCCTTTTCCTCGCCAAAGGTCTTTACTATCTTGGTGTAAAGTGTCCCGTGCTGCGCCGTCAGCACGGCTGTTGTCCCTCCCGTGGTGCCACAGCCGATCCTGTTTCCCTCCGTCAGGATGTAGTCGATCCCTTCCTTCTGCAGCATGTGGGCGCACAAAATACCTGCCATGCCGCCGCCGATGATGAGCACATCAGTTTCAACATCTCCGCTCAATCCATTGAAGCGTGGTATGGCAGTCGTTTCCTCCCAAAGTCGTTTCATCATTTTTCTCTCTCCTGTCTGTTCTGTCTGTTTCGCACTTGGCTTCCGCCTTTCCTGCTTCCGTTTTTCCGGCAGCAAGCTCTCTTCCTATTGTTGTCAGACCGGGAAAAAATAATCAACGATCATCTGTGCCGGATAGCATCACAGCATTTCTTCCGCCAGTTCCAGGAAACAGCCTATTGCCGGAGATATCCATTTATTTTTATGATAACTGTACATTACAGATATGCTGCCTGGGTCCAATTGACCGTCAAGATTTACCAGGCCACCTTCCTTAATTTCTTGTTCTACTGTAAACGCCGGCAGAACAGAAACGCCAAGCCCCATCTTCGTGCATTGTACGATTGCTGCAATGCTGCCGAGGACCATGTCATTGGAAAGTGTAATATTCCGTTCAAATAACACTTTATCAAGTGAATGTCGATATAATCCGTCTACTTCTATATCGATGAAACCAAAGGGTTTCGTCTGATTTGGAGTAAAAAAATCCCTCTCTTCATCTGACATCAACGGAGAACCAAAAAAAGCAAGCGGATAGTCGCTAAGCGCCTTACTGAATACATTGGTATCGGAATGCCCCACATTGTAATGGATCGCCATATCTGCGCTGTCGCTCAATAAAATTTGATTCATATCGTAACAGGATTTCGTTTGTATCTCCAAATCTACCAGCGGCATCTTTTTTCTGAATGTTTGGATGACCGGCTGAAAGCGATAAGTGAGCAGGCTTTCCGGTACCGCAATGCGAAGCTTGCTTTTTTCCACGTTACCACAGATCAGGATTTGATCATAGTTTTTTAAGATCGTTTCCACATAAGGCAGGATCGCTTTTCCCTCTTGTGACAGATACATTTTCTTACCGATCTTTTCAAATAATATGATCCCAAATTCTTTTTCAAGCCGCTGGATTTGAAATGTGATCGTTGACCGTGTGTAACCAAGCTTTTCAGCCGCTTCGGAAAAACTGCCTGATTCGGTTATGACTTTGAAGGTTTTTAAGTAGTGAAGTTCCATGGACGTCTCCTTTGTTAATAGAGGTTTTATTGTTCAGACTTATAAAACTATTTGTACTAAATGTTTCGCTTGTTTGAATTATATCACGATGTTAAAATAAATACAACGGAAGATCATCGTAATTCTGTGAAGCAAGATATGATAGTGAGATATGATCAAGGGAGGAATAGAATATGAAATATTATGTTGTGGATGCTTTTGCAAATAAAGTCTTTGCAGGCAATCCAGCTGGGGTTTGTGTACTTGACGATTGGCTGCCCGATGCGCTCATGCAGGACATCACACGGGAAAACAATCTTTCGGAAA
>JAUNBU010000069.1 GCA_030526925.1 Bacillota bacterium
GAAAGGAATGCTGCGCAAGCCAGAGGGTTTCCGCCGAATGTCGGGGATCCCAGGATCCATGGATTGTCAAACATCTTACCTTCTTCGCCTGTGCCTATGCCGGACTTCTCATATGTCCAAGGTCTTGCGATGATACCTGTGATAGGTACGAGACCACCACTTGTAGCCTTACCAAATGTCATGATATCAGGAGTAACTCCCTCATGGTCGCATCTCCACATAGTTCCGCATCGTCCCATACCGGTCTGGATCTCGTCGAAGATCAATGCGCATCCATACTTGTCAGCGATCGCTCTTAAGTCTTTAAGGTATCCTTCCGGTGGAATGATAACTCCGCCTTCGCCCTGAATAGGCTCAACGATGATTCCTGCAACCTTTTCGCCTACTGCTACCAGGTTCTTTACTGCATCTTCCGTTGCCTTTGCATTACCGTATTCAACGTGCTGTACCTGCTGGATCATCGGGATGTAGTCTTCTCTGTAAGCGCCCTTGCCGCCCATGGAGATAGCGCCCATGGATTTTCCGTGGAATGCGCCAACTGTGGATATGTACCATCTTCCGCCTGTTGCCAGTCTTGCCAGCTTCAGAGCCATTTCGATAGCCTCTGCACCACCGTTTGTGAAGAATGAATACTGCAGATCTCCAGGAGTGATCATTGCCAATGTCTTAGCAAGATATCCTCTCAGTGGGTCAACCAGCTCCTGTGAATGGAGTGAATATCTGTCCAGCTGAGCCATTACAGTCTTCTTGATCTGCTCGTTGCCGTGTCCGCAAGCGAAGATACCGAAACCGCCCAGGCAGTCGATAAATTCTGTTCCGTTTAAATCTCTGAATACTTCGCCGTCGTCTTCCCATTCAACAAAAGCAGCATCCGTTGATACGGACTTTCTGTACTCCAGCCAACCAGGGTTAACGTTTTCGTTAAAGTTTTCGATGGATTCATCATGGATCGCTTTTTTGTCAGCATCGGTAAGAGTATCCTTTTCGATATAATCGACTACTCTCTTTGCCATTTCTAAAGCTTTCTGATCGTTTCTTACAGTCATGATATGACCTCCCTTTTCTTTCTTAAAATGAATTGTTCTTTTTTCGCCGCCTAAAATTAACGACAATCGGTATAACTTCTGGTCAATATTATATTCAATTTCCGTGCCAACTTATTTTTGGGCGGGATGATGTTGCGTTATAAATAATCAAATTTTCAGACAAATCCTCATTTCATGCGGGTTTGGCACCCCTTCGCATCGGAAAAAAATTTCCTAAAATATTTCTTTCACAATCTTTTGAAACCCAGTTTTTGCCTTTTTATCTCACTTTTGCGTTTCATTCTCGATATTCTTTCTTAATTTTGATACACTTTAGATGTAAAATCTCCTTTCTTCGGACTTTTTTGGTTCTCATACTTTTTTCATACTTCGATACGTCGCTTTATCTTCCGTAAAATCTGGACATTTCTCCTTTGAGCGTGTAAAATGTTTGCTGTAGCATTTGATTCGCAGCACTTGAATAGGAAAGGACAAGCATCAGATTATGGAATATCTTAAAAATACAGTTTTCGGCATGCTCATCGGAATAGCCAATGCCATCCCCGGCGTCAGCGGAGGAACCATGGCGGTCATTCTGGACATCTACGACAAGATCATGTACGCTCTCAGTCTCAAAAATATAAAGGAACATCTCAAATTTCTCATCCCTCTGGCTGTGGGCGCCGCCATCGGCATCTTTGCCCTCAGCAAGGTTATCGTCGGAGCCATGGCAAACTATCCCATGATCCTCAACTTCTGCTTCATAGGTCTGGTCCTGGGAAGCATCCCCGCCCTCTTTAAAAAAGCCAAGGGCGAATCTATCCACCCACGCAACTGGATCTTCTTTGCCGCCGCCCTGGCGCTCATGATTTTTCTTACAATAGTAAATCCGGAAGCTACCACCAACAAAACCATCGAGGAATTCGGAGGCATCAGTCCGGGATTCTGCCTGTGGCTGTTTTTCACGGCTGCGGTAAGCATGATCGCCATGATCCTGCCGGGACTCTCCGGCTCCCTGATCTTTCTCCTCCTTGGAACCTATGGCGCCGTCATGGAGTCCATTTCCACCTTCAACTTCCCCCTCATCGCCGTCATAGGCGCAGGCGTACTGGTCGGCGGATTCGTTGGCGTTAAGGTAATCAAAAAAATGCTGCGGTTTCACCCGCAGGCATTGTATTTCGGTATTCTAGGCTTGATGGTAGGCTCCATGATCATCATATGGCCCGGCTTCACCTTCAACAACCAAGGCATCATCGCAGTCATTGGTCTGGTGTTCTTCACCCTGGCTGCCTACTTCCTGTCCAGCAGGAAATAGCGTATCTCTTAAATTTTCAGTACATCTGAAATCAATTCGTACCGGTTTTTGACGCCCGTCTTTTGAAAAATATTGTTCAGGTGTCTTTTTACTGTATGCTCAGAAATAAACAGTTCGTCTGCGATGTCCGGATTGTTGCGCCCCAGACAAACTAGCTCCAGCACTTCTTCCTCCCGCCTGGTCAGACCATTCTTCCCGGCAAACTGCCGTAAACGCTCTGTACGCTCCTGTTCACTCTGCCGGGAAAGCAATGTGAGCGGGTCCTTTTTAAAGAAAAAGTATATGACAGCCAGATCCAACAGACAGTACACTACAAAAATGGGGTCCACCACGATTCCTTCGGTGAGATTTCTTCCGGTGTTATAAACCACATCATAGTCGAACACAAGATTCCAGAGCATATAAAGTGCTAGCAATCCACCAAAAGACAGCACCCCTTTCTTCTCATATTTCTTCTTGTCTCCCCTAAAGGAAAGAACCATCTGCTTGATGCCGAGCACCAAAATAAATACAGCATACCGCCCGTTGATTACCATCAATGCCGTTCTCCACAGAATATCCCCAATAAAAAGCTCCGCAGTCGTCACATCGTATTCGCCCGCCAAAATTACGATCAATTCCGCCATAAGCCCGTAAATCACAGTAATAGTAAAAATCCGTTTTATGGTTCCCGCCTTTGCGTTACCTGCAAACTCATAGACGATGCGCAGCCACCCGGCAACCAATGAAAAATAGCATATGTCTGCAATACAGCCGGACAGTTTGACAGGCACCTCCCCCAAAAGGTTCTGCTGAAAATAATGCTGAAGAAATGCGAAAATCATGTAAAAGAGAAGCATTAAGCTTAAATTTCTCATGCTTCTGTTGATTTGCGTATTTTTTCCCGCTGCAAAAATAGCCGCCAACACCGCCACTGCCGCCATTAAAATAAGCATGAGAATTGTAAAAACAACTAAAGCAGGTTCAATCATGATTTTCCCCAATATAATAAGCTGATATCACTACCAGCTTATTATATCTTTCTTAGGTGTTCATGTCAAAACCGTTACACTCCATAACTATTTTACACTAACCACTGCCTCATGACACGATCATGTTGCCTTACGAAACTGAATTTATCCTGATTTTACTCTTCTATCTCATAAGTAATCTTACCGTCAAAAATCGTCATTACAGGCACTACGTTAGAAACATCTTCAATGTCCGCCTTGAAAACATTCTGGTCCAGCAACACTAAATCCGCCTTCATCCCTTTCTGTATACTTCCAACTTGATCTTCCAGGAACATTGAATATGCTCCCCCGTAGGTGGCTGCTTTTACGATTTCATCCATGCTCATCCTCTCATCGTAAGGTTTTAACGGTCCGATCAGATAGTCCTGCTCCACGTCTGTTTCCGTGGTTCTGGTTAGATCCATCCCTTCGTACCACAGATCAAATACCTTCTGCGGGAGAGTTCTTGTAACGGCACTATAGAGAACCCATCCCAAGTCCGGTTCAGTGACGAAAAAGTCGCTGTGCACACCTACATTGAGCCCTGCTTTTACCAGGCTCTCTGCAGGATACATATTGTCTGCCTTTTCCTTGCCCACATATGGAACATACAGATCCCAGTAATAATCATCCATGACGGCCCAATATGGTGCAATGATGGCATTTATGTTCAACTCCGCCATTCTCTGAATATCCTCATCACTTACAAACTGCACGTGGACAAAAGTATGTCTCGCTCCATTTTCTCCGTTTGCCGCTCTCACCTTTTCCAACGCATCAAGCGTATAAGTCGCTGCCGCATCCCCGATTTGATGGACATGAATCTGATACCCTGCCGCGTCAATTTTTGTAAAGAGAGCCTCCATGGTATCGTCGTCCCAAACCTTCATTCCCTGCCAGTCGGCCTCACCCGTTTCATACCCGTCGGACATGTAAGCCGTCTGCTCCTCCAACACCTGGTCTGCAAAGAATTTAAAACCAATCACCTGGAAATAATCCGTTGTAAAGGTCTCAGACAGCTCCATACCCCGGTCGATCAAAGCAGATAATACTTCTTGATCCCCCATTTCCGGAGCCAGATGCCATGCACCTCGGACACGGATCGTCAGCTCACCTGCTGCTGCCATTTCTTCGTAAGCCATGTAATAATTTTCCTTGTCGATAGGAACCATCCCATCATAGACCGTAGTAACGCCTCGTTCATTGAGCCATCCCTGCAGCCATGTAATCGCTTCTTTATATTCTTCTTTCGTGTATTCCGGTTTCAGATCGCTGACCAGATTCGCTGCCGATTCTTGAAGCAGCCCTGCCGGCTCTCCCGTTTCAGGATCTTTCTGAATGATTCCACCTTCCGGATTTTCAGTATCCTTGGTGACACCTGCCAGCTCCAATGCTTTGGAGTTGACCCATACCGAGTGTCCATCCGCCGACGTTAAGATCACCGGCTTATCGTCCACGATCTTATCAAGAGCTTCTTTCCTTGGACCGATTTCATCAAAGGACGACCGCATGAATCCTGAGCCCGTATAAACCTCTCTGTCAGGATTTTCTTCTACAAAATCTTCTACTACCTGTAGGTAATCCTCTTCTGTCACAACATCCTGGAGTCCGATTTCGAAGTAATACGAAAGGGCGCTCTGAGCCGGATGCATATGCGCATCCACCATGCCGGGCATTACAGTATTCCCTCCCATATCGATTATTTTACTGTCACCGTCCTCATATTCTGCGGCACCCTCATCATCTCCCACATATTCGACAACTCCATCCTGCACCACTACTGCTTCTGCTACCGAATTTTCTTCATCCACCGTATAAACAGATGCGTTCTTGATGATAATGTTGGATGGTTCCCCTTCCCCTCCACAGGCACACAGCCCCATCACCATAGCAAGCACCACCAACAGGGCGGTAACGACCTTAACGTTTCTTTTCCACATATTTCGCTCCTCTCTTCTAACAGTTCTTCCAACAATGCAATGACTTCTTGTGGAAATTATAACGTTCCGGTCAAAAAACAAAATAGCACAACAGTGCTATTTTCAGATAATTGTATCAATTCTCATAAGTTTGAGAGCGGATTATCATATGTACCGGCACATCAACTGATTCATCTTTACCTCCCATTCATAAGGGTCGGGGGTTTCTTGGATCAGTTTTTTTATGCGCTGGATCTCGGTATCGGACAGCCGCTCCATTTCCTTGGGGCTTACCACCCTCGCCATGCGTCTTGCCGCCTGATACATCTTTCGCTCATCCTCCGGCTGCCTAAGATAATCGTCGATCATGCCGAGCATTTTCTCCCTGTCGGTCCGCAGGCTCCCCTTGATACCCTGCAGCAGGTTGATGATATGATCGCTGACCAGCCTGGTGTCCACGTCTTCAGCCTTCTCGATTACAGTTCTGATTTCCAGCAGCTTTTCCTCGTCGCTGCAAACAGTAAAATTCCCTGCTTCAAAATCCGTGTAAAGCTCAGTCCCCGGCTTCACCACCGCTGTCCGCACGCGAAGAAAATCCGGGTTTATTGCGTTGATGACCTCCGCAGTCCCGTCAGCGTTCTCTCTAGTTAGTTCCTTGCCGCCGATGCCCGGCATAAAGTATATGGAAAGTTCAATGCCGCCGGCTTTGATATTTCGTCCGGCGGTGATCTCCTGCTCCGCCGTCACGCCCTTGTTGATCTTCTGCAGCACGGCGTCGGAGCCCGACTCGAATCCCGAATGTATCCTGTCAAGTCCCGCTTCCTTCAGCTCTGCAAAGTCTTGGGCGCTGACACGCGCCAGGTTTTCGGCACGTCCGTAGGACGTGATCCTCTTTATCTGTGGAAAGGCCTGCTTCAAGTACCTCAGCACGTCGGTCAGTCTGCCGCTGCTAAGGGCAGTGGTGTTGCCATCCTGCAGAAACACATTTTCCCCGCCGTTTACAAGCCAGCTTGCCACCATGTAAAAGCACTGCCGTTCTTCTTCGCTACCGCCCATAAGTTCACGGTTGATGCCGTTGATGTCCCAGGTGCCGTCTTCTCTCTGATATCGTCTGGCGCGCTCCGCATGATAGACCATGTTGTCGATGTCTTCCTTGATGCTGTCGGCGCTGTAGGCCTTGAATTTGGTGTGTCTGTACAGCTGACAGAATTTGCACTTGTTCCAGGTGCAGCCGTTTGTCACCTGCAAAAGCAGGCTTTCGGCTTCACTTGGCGGTCTTATGGGACCGATCCTAAAAGTATGTTCCATAATACTTTCCTTCCTCTTGTTAAAAGCGCGCCCGTCGCATTGCTAAAGGCGCGCCCGCCGCAATCGCAGGGCATTACCCACTACGCATACGGAGCTCAGGCTCATGGCTGCCGCTGCGAACATGGGGTTCAGCAGCCAGCCTGTAAAGGGATAGAGTGCCCCCGCTGCCAGCGGAATCCCCAGGACATTATAAAAAAACGCCCAGAAAAGATTTTCCTTGATGTTCTTGATGGTGGCTCGGCTGAGGGAAATCGTCCTGGCTACGTCCCGCAGATCGTTTTTTACCAGGATCACGTCTGCCGAATCGATGGCGATGTCCGTAGCCGCACCGATGGCGATCCCCACATCTGCTTTGATGATGGCAGGGGCGTCGTTGATCCCGTCTCCCACCATGGCAACCACCTTGCCGCCTTCCTGCTGCAGCTGCCCGATGACCTTCTCTTTGTCCTCCGGCATGACCTGGGCGACTACCTTGTCGATGCCCATTTCCTTGCGGATGGCTTCCGCCGTGATTTTATTATCTCCCGTCAGCATGGTTACGTCAATCCCCATATTTTCGATTTTTTCGATGGCTTCCCGGCTGGTGGCCTTGGGCTTATCCCGAAGGGCGACTATTCCTATCAGGCGCCCAGCCTCCCCCGCTTCGGCAAAATATATGACCGTCTTGCCCTCCTGGGCCAGCTTCATCTTATCCTCGAAATCCACCGAAATGTGATTTTCCAGCAAAAACTCCTCGTTGCCTGCCAGATACTCCACCCCGCCTAAAACCGCCCGGATGCCCCTGCCTGAAACCGCCTGGAAATTTTCCGCATCGGGCAGCTCCAAATCCAGCTCTACCGCCTCCTTGACCACCGCCTGCCCCAGGGGATGCTCCGAATACTTTTCCAAAGCTGCGGCAAGGCGCAGATCAAAGGCATCATCCAGGGCTATAAAATCGCTGACCCGGGGTTTGCTTTCCGTGATGGTCCCTGTCTTGTCCAGCACCACCGAATGAATCTTATGTGCCTGCTCCAGAGCCTCCGCCGATTTAATTAGTATGCCGTGCTCCGCACCTCGCCCTGTCCCCACCATGATGGCCACAGGCGTTGCAAGACCCAGAGCACATGGACAGGAAATGACAAGCACCGAAATTCCGATGGTCAATGCCCTGCTCACGTCCATGCCGGCGACCAGCCAAACCGCTATGGCGACCGCCGCGATCCCCATGACCACCGGAACGAAGACGCCGGACACCCTGTCCGCCAGCTTTGCAATGGGAGCCTTCGACGAACTCGCTTCCTCCACCAGCCGGACGATCTGTGACAATGTAGTGTCCTCACCCACCTTTACCGCTTCAAATGTAAAATAGCCGGACCGGTTGACAGTAGCCGAGCTGACCTGATCGCCGGCCTTTTTGTCCACCGGCATGCTTTCTCCGGTGAGGGCGCTTTCATCCACCGATGTCTCTCCCGAAATCACCATGCCGTCCACCGGGATCCCTTCCCCCGGCTTGACGGCGATCACGTCTCCCACACGGATCTCCGCTAGCGGCACCTTTACCTCTGCACCGTCGCGGATCACCGTAGCCTCCTTGGGCGCCAGGTCGATCAGCTTCTGAATGGCCGCTCCCGTCTTGCCTTTGGCCTTTGCCTCCAGGAACTTCCCCAGAGTGACCAGCGTCAGGATCATGCCCGCCGATTCGAAATACAGCAGCACCAGGGATGCGGCGGAACCCACGGCGATCAGGCTGTCCATGTTGGGGCTCCGCTTAAACAACATCCTAAGACCCACCGTATAGTACTTGTAATTGACCGCCACGATGGGAACGGTCAGCAGCAGCTGCACCAGATAAAATCCCCTTTCGTTGCTGTGGGGATTCATAAACTCAGGCACCGGCAGCCCCATCATATGCCCCATGGAAATATAAAAGAGCGGTATCATGAAAACCAGGGAAATGATGAATCTCCTTCTCATTTCCCCGATGTGCTCTTTGCCGATCTCGCCCGTCTGGGGCCGGTGGCTCTCTTCGTCGGCTTCTTCCGCCTCGTATCCACTCTCTTTGACTTCGTTTATGATGTCTGTGGCGGAAAGGACAGCTTCATCGAAGCTGACGATCATGGAGTTGGCAAGCAGATTCACCTCCGCCCGCTCCACGCCTTTCATGGCGCCTACGTTTTTTTCGATCTTTGCGGAGCATGCCGCACATCCCATGCCTTTGATGGTGAACTTCTCTTTCATTTTTACTGACCTCCTGGTTTTCTACGTGCTTCTTGTACTATTTTTCGCACGGTTCACATATTTATTTATGTCACAAAATTTTTTTGATCCGAAAACTTTTGAAAGCCCTCATGCGCACGCCGGATACCCTGGGAGTTCCTTTATGAAGCAGGTTCACATTCGCCACCAAAAACACGTAAAGCGCCCGTCCGCCTCTCGTCATGCTTTTTCTTTAAAATCATCCCCAAGGGCGGATAGCTTCCTGTTGAACAGGTGGCTGGCGCCGCCCTTTTTTGTGCTGGTGATGTCCGCCGTCTTTTATCTCACCTTCGACGGTCTGGGAAATTTTTTGAGCGATCTGCTGACGCAGGGAATTGGAAAGGCTACGGAAGCTATCAGCCTTTGGCTTCTTGCTGCCGGGGTCAATCCTGCCTTTCACGCTCTGGTGGTTGACGGAGTCTGCGCCGGTGTAGGCAGCGTCCTTTCGTTCTTGCCCATCGTCGCCGTCCTGTTTTTTTTGCTGGCGATTTTGGAAGAGAGCGGCTATCTGTACCGGGTCGCCCTGGTGATGGACGGTCCCATGAATCGCCTCGGTCTTTCCGGTCATTCGGTGATCCCGTTGATCCTGGGCTTTGGCTGCGCCGTCCCCGCCATCCTGGCTACCCGTCACGTCCCCGACAGATCCAGCCGCATCCTGACCATCTTCATGGTTCCCTTCATGTCCTGCAGCGCCCGCCTGCCCATCTACGCCCTCTTCACCGCTGCCTTTTTTGACGAGTGCAAAGTT
>JAUNBU010000070.1 GCA_030526925.1 Bacillota bacterium
CTACGGGCAGGCGGATCACCCAGCTGACATGCGAGGCTTACAGCAAAGAAAGCGGTAAGCTGGTAGCCACCGGCGCATCAGTATATATGAATGTAGATACCATGAAAGAGCGGGAGAAGAAATGAGAAAAATTGCAGAGAATCTATTGCATAAACATTTAAAATAATGTATAATTATCAACGAGCGGCAGAAATGTCGCTTATTGAATGATAAGGAGCAATTATGACCAAGACGATTGAAAAAATGGAAGGGTTGATTTACCTGGAGGACGGTACCGTTTTTAAAGGCAGAGGCTTCGGCTTCAAAGGCACGGCGGTAGGAGAGCTGGTATTCAACACTTCTATGACAGGATACCAGAAGATCCTGACGGACCCATCTTACAAAGGACAGATCATCAACATGACCTATCCACTCATTGGAAACTACGGCATCAGCAGGATCGACAACGAATCGGATAAGATCCATGCCTTCGGGCTGGTGATCAAGGATCTGTGCGACACTCCGTCCAACAGCAACAGCGTCATGACCATGGATCAATGGCTGCAAGAGCAGAAGATACCTGGTGTATTCGGCGTGGACTCCAGACAAATAACGAAAAAGATCCGTACCGAAGGTACCGTCAAGTGCCTCATCAGTACGGAAGGCATTTCTATTGCAAAGGCAAGGGAGCTGTGCCGGCAGGGAGAATTGCGGGGCGACTGGATGAAGGAAGTGTCCACGGAGAAAAAATATGTGCTGGAGCCCATGACTCTCAAGGTGGGCGAGCCTCAGATGGCAAAGGAATGCCCGGAGGCAGGAGAAAACCGGAACTCAGGTGGCAGCCTAAACAGCGACGGGAAGTCGCCCGACAAAGAGAAGCCTTTACATGTGGCGGTACTGGACTTCGGCGTGAAAGCCAACATCTTAAGCTGCCTGAGACAGAGAAACTGCAGACTGACGGTCTATCCTTACGGCACGCCGGCAGAAGAGATCCTGGCAGAAAAGCCGGACGGCATTTTCCTTACCAACGGACCGGGAGATCCGGAGGAAGCCACGGAAGCCATACAGGAAGTACAGAAGCTGATCCGCATGAGCGAAACGCCCATGTTTGGCATCTGCATGGGACATCAGATCCTGGCGATCGCCTTGGGCGGCAAGACATACAAGCTGAAATACGGTCACAGAGGCGGCAATCACGGCGTCTTCGACAAGGACACCAAGCGCAGCTACATAACATCCCAGAACCACGGATTCGCCGTGCAGCACGAGAGCATCATCCTCAAGGGGATGGAAGTGACCCACCTGAACCTCAACGACGGTACGGTGGAGGGCATGGAGCACAGAGATTTTCCCATCTTCTCGGTGCAGTTCCATCCGGAGGCTTCGCCGGGACCAAACGACAACGACTATCTATTCGATAAATTTATCAGGATGATGAAGGAGGACGGAAGCAATGCCTAAGAAAAGCTGGCTAAATAAAATACTGATCATCGGCTCCGGTCCCATCGTCATCGGACAGGCGGCGGAATTCGACTATGCCGGAACCCAGGCCTGCAAGGCCATCAAAGAAGAAGGGATCGAAACCATCCTGGTCAACAGCAATCCGGCGACCATCATGACGGACAAAGGGATAGCCGACAAGGTCTATATGGAACCTCTGACGGAGGAAGCATTGGCGCAGATCCTGGAAAAGGAACGTCCCGACGGGATACTGGCAGGCTTCGGCGGTCAGACGGGGCTCAATCTGGCAATGGAGCTGGAAAGCAAGGGCGTTCTGGAGCAGTACGGCACGGCGCTTCTTGGCGTCAACAGAGAGAGCATCCGCAAGGCAGAAGACAGGGAGGAGTTCAAACGGCTGATGCAGGAGATCGGCGAGCCGATACCCAGCAGCGTTATCGCCACCTCCATGGAGGAATGCTACGAGTTCATCGAAAAAGAAGGCTTTCCTGTGATCATTCGCCCGGCTTATACCTTGGGTGGCACCGGAGGCGGCATTGCCGAAAACCGGGAAGAACTGGAGCTGCTTTGCCATAAGGGCATGGAGAACAGCGCCATCGGACAGATCCTGCTGGAAAAATCCGTAGCGGGCTGGAAGGAAATCGAATACGAAGTAATAAGGGATGGCAGAGATAACTGCATCATCATCTGCAGCATGGAAAACCTGGATCCGGTGGGTGTCCATACGGGAGACAGCATCGTAGTTGCGCCGACCCAGACGTTGCGTGACGAGGAATACCAGATGCTGAGGGATTCATCCATCAAGATCATCAGGAATTTAGAGATCGAAGGCGGCTGTAACGTTCAGTTCGCCCTGAATCCGGATAACGGAGAATATATAGTCATCGAAGTGAACCCAAGGGTAAGCAGGTCTTCGGCGCTGGCGTCCAAGGCGGCAGGCTATCCTATCGCCAAGATCGCAGCCAAGATCGCTTTAGGCTACAATCTGGATGAGCTTTCCAACTACGTGACCCAGACAACCAGCGCCTGTTTTGAACCGGTACTGGATTATGTGGTGGTAAAATTCCCTAAATGGCCTTTCGATAAGTTCAGAACGGCATCCAGGAAGCTGGGAACTCAGATGAAGGCCACAGGAGAGGTCATGTCCATATGCAGGACATTTGAAAGCGCACTGTTAAAGGCGTTAACATCCATCGAAATAAAGTGTGACGGACTGCATATCCCATTCGTTTCGGGGCTGGACGATGAGAGGCTCATGGACAAGCTGAACAACTGCGACGACGAGCGCATTTTCTGCATCGCCGAGGTGATGAGGCGTGATCTGATGGACGTGGAGGAGCTTTATCAGCTGCTGAAGATCGACCGATGGTTCCTCAATAAGATCAGGAACATCATCGATCTGGAAAGGACCCTGCAGCAGGGGCCTCTCACCAAGGAGCTGGTCTACGAGGCGGAAGCCAGGGGCTTTACGGATACGGATATCATCGCTTTGTCGGGAGTTTCCAGGGACGTGCTCCAGGACATCCGTGTATACAACGACATATATCCCGTCTACAAGATGGTAGACACCTGCGGCGGGGAATTTGACGCAGTGACGCCGTACTATTATTCCTGCTACGACGAAGAGGACGAAAGCGTCAGAAGCCCGGAGGAAAAGATCCTGGTCATCGGCTCCGGTCCTATCAGGATAGGTCAGGGCATAGAGTTTGACTACTGCTGTGTCCAGGGCGTCTGGGCCATCAAAGACTTGGGCTATGAAGCCATCATCATGAACAACAATCCGGAGACGGTCAGCACCGACTTCGATACATCCGACAAGCTGTATTTTGAATCGCTTCACATAGACAACGTGATGAACGTCATCAAGCGTGAGCGCCCTTACGGCGTGATACTCCAGTTCGGTGGGCAGACGTCCCTGAATTTGGCGGAGAAGCTCAACAGCAGGAGCATCAATATTCTGGGGACATCATACAAGAACATCGACCTGGCGGAAGACAGGGAAAAGTTCTGTGAGCTTCTGGATCAGCTGGGGATCGCCGTGCCGGAAGGGGTTGCTGTCACCAATGAAGAGGAAGCCTTTGCAGCTGTAAAGAGGCTGGGATATCCGTTGGTGGTAAGACCGTCCTACGTCATCGGAGGACGTGCCATGCAGGTTGTCTACAGCGACATCGAGCTGAAACGCTACCTTAAGGAAGCCGTGTCCCTTTCCACGGAGCATCCTGTATTGATCGACCAGTACATAAGCGGCAAGGAAATAGAAGTAGACGCCATAGCTGACGGAGAGGACATTCTGATCCCCGGCATCATGGAGCACGTGGAGCGAGCAGGTGTCCATTCGGGAGACAGCATTTCCGTTTACCCTGATTACTCGTTAAGCGAAGAAGTGGAGCAGACGCTGGTGGATTATACCAAGCGGATCGCCAAGGCTCTGGAAGTTATCGGGCTGGTCAATATCCAGTACGCCTACGACGGTGAGAAGATCTACGTCATTGAGGTAAATCCGAGAGCTTCACGTACCGTTCCCATCCTCAGCAAGGTGACCGGCGTTCCTATGGTCAAGCTGGCAGTCGCCGCCATGCTGGGACATAAGCTGGCAGGCAGCGAGTACGGAACGGGGCTTTACAAAAGAAGTGAAGAATATGCGGTCAAGGTGCCTGTGTTCTCCAGCGCCAAGCTGACGGATATGGATATCGCTTTAGGACCGGAAATGAAGTCTACAGGAGAGGTCCTGGGCATAGATAAGGATCTGGATAAAGCGCTTTACAAGGGATTTCTGGGGGCTAATATGGACATCCCAACGGGCGGCAATGTGTTCGTGACCCTGAGGGAATCGGAGCAGAACGACTATACGGCGGAGATCCTGAAGGACTATACGGAAGCAGGCTTTGACCTTTACGTGACCGACGACACCATAGATTATGTAAAGGCGCACGGTATCGCCGCACAGCCGATAGATTACGATACGGCGCAGCAGTGGATCATGAACCACAGCACGGGAAGCGATGAAAAGCTTTCACTGGTGATCAATCTGCCTACCGTTGCCAACCGAAAGGAAAACGACAGCTTCCCCGTAAGGCGAAAAGCCATTGAGCGAGGCATTTCCGTCATGACCTGCATGGACACGGCGAGAGTATTCTTGAAAGCCATCAAGCTGAAGCAGCAGGATACGACCTTAGAATACAAAGAAATTGTATGATTTTGGATTTATTTTTGGGCAAATACAAGAAACCATCATATTTCTTTGATATTATTATAAACTGTCGGTAGACAGTACCGACCTTAATAAATTCTCGAAAGGGCGTAAGAAAATGGCGTTGATAATATTCGCATTGGTATGTGGTATCGTTTTGATGGTATTCTTGATCAGGAGTATCGTACAGAATACGAGAGAAAATCTAAGATATGGAAGCAGATATGATAAGATCTGTGAGATTTTGAAAATCGTGCTCTGCGTTGAAACAGCAGCATTTATCGTGTTATTCATATTCGTTCTGATCAAAACCATGATGGCATAAATCAAAAACGGTCACTGTAGTTGAGCAGGCTTCTGATGTAGCCTGCTTTTTGCTTGTCCTCTTTTTTTGAGCCCATGATGGTGTTGTAATAGACTATGGATGCATCGAAGCTGTCCTCTGAGATCCTGGCGATAGCGTAGGAGCCGCCGCTGCCATCGCGGGGCTGGGACAGACTCCCCGGGTTGACGAAATGGATCCCGTTGCTTTCTTGGATGCAGGCTCTGTGGGTGTGACCGAAGAAAACTGCCCGGCAGTCCTGTTCCATGGCTTTGTACATGAGATTGGTCATGGAGTAGCCCACCTGTTCCATATGACCGTGGGTTATCATAATATTGCCGAATTCCGTATGGATGATCTCAAAATCATCCTTGCTGTAGCTGCCGTCGCAGTTACCTTTGACTGCGATCACAGGGACATTGAGCTCCTGCTGCAGCGCCGCACCGTCTCTGAAATAGTCTCCCGTATGGACGATCAAATCGATTTGGGTGAGCTTTGGGAAGATATCTCGGACTTTATTGAGTTTTCCATGGGTGTCCCCGATGACTAAAATCTTCATGGCTTCAGTTTATCACAATCAAGTGACATTGACTAGATGGGATTTTTAAAGTAAAATAGTAAAGTACGGAGCAAGGATTTTAAAATCGTAGGAGCAGACTTTATGCATGAAAAACTATACGCTATGAAAAAAGAACTGGCAGGGCTGGTGAAGAACGACAGGCTTCTGAAATCCGCCGTGAGAGAAGTCAACAAGATCGACATGATCAAGGCATCCCTCATAGGCAGGAATCCCAATCACGAAAACGTGGACGTGGAAAACATCCTCAACGGGAGTCTTCAGAAGGATGTTCCCGTCAAGGATTACGTCTTCATCGAGAATTTCTGCAATCTGATCAGAGTCGCTTACAATTGCCTGGAGATGGGCAATTACCTGGATAAGCATTTGCTGCTCAGCGCATACAGGATCCTGACAGAGGACGAGAAGGGCTATTTCAGGAAATCCAATCCTGTGGTATACGCCTTCAATCACGTTCCCGTTCATTCGGTGGATGTGGAAGAAAAGCTGGATGAAGCCATCAGAAGGGTATACAGCCAGGAAGCGGGCAACAACGTGATACTGAAAGCCATGTATATCCACAACAAGATCATCGACATCTACCCGTTCAAGGAATACAGCCCTGAGCTGGCGGTGTTCGGGCTCAACTATTATTTGCTGGAAAACGGGCTGACACCTATAAGCATGCCTATCAGCAAGGAAGAATACTGCACGCTGGTGGGAGAATGTCTTAAGGGTCACCGGCAGGAGGAATTCTACAACTTCCTGTGCAAGGCGGTCTACGACAAGATGGAAGGAACCCTGGAAGCATGCAGGGAATACCTGAAAAACAACCAGTAGGATCTGCGGCAGGAAGATTATCGCTAAATCCGAAAATCAAGAGCACTGTAAAAGCCATGGTACTCGGTTCCCATGGCTTCTACAGTGTTTTATTTTGAGGAATTATATAGCAGCGCTTTCGCGCAAAGGGGTCTTTTGGTGTTCCGGGCGTTATTTCTTCAGTGCCTCCAACTGCTCTCTGACGCTGTCAAAGGAAGTTGAACCCTTGGATTTTTTCGCTTCTATGCAGCTTCGCACGGAGATTTTATCGTATATGTCCTCGTCGAATTTATCCGAGAAGGACTTGAATTCTTCCATGGAAAGCTCTTCGATGGCGATGCCTTTCTCGATGCAGTAGAGGACGATCTTGCCGATGATCTCGTGGCAATCCCTGAAAGGTATGCCCTTTGACACCAGATAATCTGCCGCATCGGTGGCGTTCATGTAGCCGTACTTGGCAGCGTGCTCCATTTTCTCTTCCTTCACCCTCATGGTCAGGATCATCTCAGTAAAGATATCCATGGATGCTTTCAGAGTATCGGCTGCGTCGAACACAGGAAGCTTGTCTTCCTGCAGGTCCTTGTTGTATGCCAGCGGCAGACCTTTGCAGATGGTCAGAAGGCTCATCAAGTCTCCGTAGACTCTGCCTGTCTTGCCGCGGATCAGCTCTGCCATGTCCGGATTTTTCTTCTGGGGCATGATGCTGCTGCCTGTGGAATAGGCGTCGTCGATCTCCACGAAGCTGAATTCCACGGAGCTCCACAGTATCAATTCTTCACAGAAACGGGACAGGTGCATCATGGTGATGGCACAGCAGTTGATGAATTCTATGGCAAAGTCTCTATCCGCTACGGCGTCCATGCCGTTAGGCAGAACGCTTGCAAAGCCAAGTTCTTCTGCCAGAAAATCCCGATCCGTATCATAGGTGGTGCCTGCCAGAGCGCCGCTTCCCAGAGGAAGACGGTCGGTTCTCTTCAGGCAGTCATCAAAGCGTTCCTTATCCCTCACAAACATCTGGTAGTAGGCGAGAAGGTGATAGGCCAGGGTCACAGGCTGAGCCCTTTGCAGATGAGTGTAGCCCGGCATCACCGTGTCAACATGCTGCCTTGCCAGCTTTTCCAAGGCGTCCATGAGCGCCCGGATCGAACCGTCGATGGCTGCGATCTCCTTTTTCATGTAAAGGCGTACGTCTACTGCCACCTGGTCGTTTCGGCTCCGCGCCGTGTGCAGCTTCTTGCCCGTGTCGCCGATACGTTCCGTCAGGATGGATTCGATGTTCATATGGATGTCTTCTGCTTCAATGGTAAATTCCACCTTGCCGTCTTCGATGTCGGCTAGTATTTCTTCCAATGTCTTTATTATCAGCCGAGATTCTTCGTCGGTCAGGATCCCCTGTTTGCCAAGCATTTTGGCGTGGGCGATGCTGCCTGTGATATCCTCCCGGTACAATCTCTGGTCAAACTCAATGGAAGCGTTGAATTCATCAGCGGATGAAGTCGCCGCTTTTGAGAACCTTCCTTTCCAAAGCTTCATGCTGTTTCGCCCCTCCTTCGACGGTTTGTTTCTGGATCGCACGGATCTTCAGCGGCAGTGAGAACAGGTTGATGAATCCTTCTGCGTCGCTCTGGTTGTATACATCGTCCTTACTGAAGGTAGCGAACTCTTCATTGTAAAGTGAATAGAGGGACTTTCTTGCCGCAACGGTGCAGCTTCCCTTGTAAAGCTTCATTTTGACGGTGCCGGTCACCTGCTTCTGGGTAGCATCTACGAAAGCGGAGATGGCTTCGCGGACAGGGGTGTACCAGAGACCATCGTAAACCAGCTGTGCGAATTTCTGTGCCACTATGCTCTTGTACTGGGTGGTGTCTCTGTCTAGGATCAGCTGTTCCAGACCCTTGTGGGCTGCGAAGAGGATGGTGCCGCCCGGCGTTTCATAGACGCCTCTGGACTTCATGCCGACCAGCCTGTTTTCGATGATGTCGGCTGTTCCGATACCGTTTTTGCTCCCCAGCTCGTTGAGCTTGGTCAGCAGGGAAATAGGATCCAGCTTCTGACCATCCAGAGCTACGGGAACGCCCTGTTCAAAGTCGATGTCAACATAGGTAACTTCATCGGGGGCCTTTTCAGGGGGAACGCTGAGCACATGGATGGTATCCAGATGTTCGTTCCACGGATTTTCCAGTTCGCCGCCTTCGTGGCTGATGTGCCAGATGTTTTCATCTCTGCTGTATATTTTAGCTTCCGATTGATTGATCGGAATGTTGTGGTTCGTAGCGTATTCGATCAGCTCTTCACGGGACTGAAAATCCCAGAATCTCCACGGTGCGATGATCTTGATGGCAGGATTCAACGCCTTGATGGTGGTTTCAAAACGAACCTGGTCGTTGCCCTTGCCTGTGCAGCCGTGGGCTATATAGAAGGCTTCTTCCTTTTCTGCGATCTCAACCAGCTTCTTTGCCATCAGCGGTCTTGCCATGGAAGTGCCCAGCATATACTGTTCTTCATATACAGCGCCTGCCTTCAGTGTAGGCCAGATGAAATCGGTGATGAATTCCTCTCTCATGTCCACCGTGTAGGCTTTTACAGCGCCTGTTGCCATCGCTTTCTTCTCGATGGCGTCAAAATCTTCCTTTTGTCCTGCATTGCAGCATACTGCGATAACGTCATAATCGTAGTTTTCCTTCAGCCATGTCATGATGATGGACGTGTCCAATCCTCCCGAATAAGCTAAAACTACTTTTTCCTTAGCCATTTTCTTTTCCCTCCGATAAATGCTTTGCTATATTTTGTATTATGTTACTCCAGTTATGAATAAAAATTTATAACATGTAATTATTATACATAAGATATTCATAAATTCAACCCAAAACCACAAAAAAAATGAAAATAAATAAATTTTTTTGTTTAAATGAAAAATAAGAAGACTTTGCATAGAAATTATTGTAAAATAAGAGGCATAGAGGTGGTTGAATGAAAATCGATTTTGAAGAAAAACATGTAAAATGGGGAATCACTGCACTGCTTGTAGTCGTATGCAGTATCGTGGTATTTTTCGCAGTATACAGATTTGATGCCGTCCAGAAGCTGTTGGAGGTATGCGCCTATATACTGGCGCCATTTACCTATGGGCTGGTGATGGCTTATCTTCTCTGCCCCATCTACAATTTCACGGTGCGTGGAGTTTACGGGCTGTTCA
>JAUNBU010000248.1 GCA_030526925.1 Bacillota bacterium
CCATCCTCAGCCTTTGCGTTCAATGTGCCATTGCCGTTGATATATAAAGTACTATCGGTCACATGGATGGCAGCATTGCCTCCTGTGGCGGAGACGGTGTTGTTTCCTTCCACCTTAATGCGAGCGCTTGAGGATCCCACATCTATGGCGGACTTTCCCTCAGGAGCGGAGATGTTCAGGTTCTCGATGGTGAAACTGGCTGTTGGCACCGTATCCGTACCTGTTCCCCCGTCTGCTGGTGTCGCAGTTCTTACCGAGATGGTATTCGTAGAGGAAGTTCCCGTGATGAGCGGTTCAGGATCCTCCTCATTATTTGCACCCTGTGAAACAGTTTGTTTGCTTCCGTCGTGTGCTATGATAATATCGCCCTTTGCAATATCCCATTCGATTCCGAACGCAGCTGCCGGTGCCATACACAGCATCAATGCTGCCAGAATCACCGCAAAGAGCCTTTTCCCGTTTCGTTTTTCTTTTCCTCTTTTCATGGTCAATCTCCTCACTTCCCTTAAACTTTGCGATATATTACAGTATCGTTACATGTCAGAATATTAGAACTATACATATTATACCATGCCATTTTAAACCTGTCATCATATACCTTTCACTTTACCTTTGCGGGAAAAAAAGGTATAATGAAGAGCGAAACCGGGGGCAGAGAAGAAAACCGGAATCGATAGAAAGGTGATTTTTCGTGAAACCATATAAACTTACAGCACTTATGGCAACTATGGTCTTAGCAATGTGCATCCTGTCAGGGTGCACCACATTTGAAAACTTCAAGGAAGCATTCATCGACAAGCCGCAGAACCAGAGCGATACCATACAGATAGGCATCTACGAGCCAATGTCGGGAGCAGACAGTGAAGCCAGCGAGCCTGAGATCGAGGGGATCCGGCTGGCGTACAGCCAGTACCCTGAAGTCGGCGGCAAGAAGATAGAGCTGGTATACGGGGACAACGCTTCCGATATCTATGCGGCGGAGACGGCAATCAAAGATCTGATCGTAAAAGAACCGGCGGTAATACTGGGCAGCTACGGCAGCGTCTATTCTCTGGTGGCGGGAGATTTTATCAGGGAAGCCAAGATCCCCACCATCGCCATCACCAACACCAACCCTCTGGTGACCAGCAATAATTCATATTACTTCAGAGTCTGTTACGTGGACTCCAACCAGGGCGACCTGCTCGCCAAGTACGTGCTGGAGCAGAAGCAGGAGGTGACGGCAGGTGTGCTTTTGCCGGAGGATGATGATGCAGCTATGTCCATGGCGACGACCTTCACAGACCGTATCAAGGTGGAAACGGAGAACGAGGACGCCATCACGGTATACGAGCAGTACAAGACCGGCGACCAGGATTTCACGGAGCAGCTGGAAACGGTCAGAGCGTCGGGCGTCAAGAGCGTACTTCTTCCGGGGAATATGAACGATTCGGTGAAGATCATCGAGCAGGCAGCGGACATGGGTCTGGACGACGTGGTCTTCCTGGGAGACAGCGAGTGGGCAACGGACGATTTCAGGAAACGGCTGAGCAGCGATGTGAAGGCGGACAGCATGGCTTTCGTCAACTTCTTTGCTGCAGAGGAGTCTTCAAGTCATGAGGCTGAGGTTTTCCTGGAAGCATACGAGAAAATTCACGGCAAGAACAGTACGCCTGAGG
>JAUNBU010000249.1 GCA_030526925.1 Bacillota bacterium
TTGAAGAAGCCGAAGAGGCTGAAGAAGCGGAAGCCGAGGAGTCCGAAGAGGAAGAAAAATAGATTTTTGCAGGCGAAAGCCTGTAAGCTTGTGGAACAAAATGTGTTGATCGAACCGAAGGAGATGGGAGACCATCTCTTTTTTGGTGCCTTTCCCGTATATCCGTACGCTTCCCGAAATATATTGTACCAGGAGGTGTACTATGGAGATTTTGAGAAAGACATTAAAGGCTTATATACTGGCGATACTTTTGTTTATTCTGCTGACGCTGCTGCTGGCAGCAATCATAAACTTTACCGGCTTTAAGGAAGAGTGGGCATTTGCCGGACTGATGGTGATCCTGTCGGTGGTGACGTTGCTTCTGGGGTTTCTCGAAGGGCGCATCATGGAAAGGAAAGGGCTTCTGGCAGGTCTGGGAGCCGCTGTAATATTCCTGCTGCTCATCCTTTTCGCCGTAGGCAGCATCTTTTCACGTTCCTTCGGCGTGGAAAGCTTCAGCGTATTTTATCTCATCCCGCTCGTTACAGGTATGGTCGGCGGCATATTCGGAACCAACAGCAGTAAATAGCCCTCTTAATTTTTTGCTGAACAATTGAAATTTCTAGGATTTGCCCTTGTTTCGCATGTCAAAAAGTAGTAAAATATTAGCAGTATGATTTAATGGATGTTTGCGTGCCATTTGAGAAAATAAATACAGTTGGAGGATGAGATGAATTACAGACTAAAACAAGTGTTGGCAATATTTTTCGTACTGGTTATCGCAGTCGGCTGGTATCTGACCCTTTTCGGAGCAGGTCCCATCGAACCCCTCAAGGACAGGATGAAGCTGGGGCTGGACATAAAGGGCGGCGTTTACGTAGTAATGGAAGCCAATAACACAGATCTAACAGGGGAAGAACTAAGGGAAGCCATGGAACAGACCCAGGCAGTCCTGGAAGAACGAGTTAACCAGATGGGTCTGGCAGAACCGGTCGTGACCATAGAAGGAGATAACAGGCTCAGAGTGGAGCTGCCGGGGGCAGAAGATGCACAGGAAGCCATCGAGCAGATAGGCAGGACGGCACAGCTGCAGTTCGCACTTGCGGACGGGACCATGGTGCTGGACGGCGGGAATATCAAAGACGCATCCATTACCACCGATACGGAGCGGGGTGGCTATGCGGTAGCCCTGGACTTTGACAGCGAAGGGGCCGATCTGTTCTACGAAGCCACCACACAGGCATACAGCGGAGCAGTAACATCCACCATAGAAGGAGTTCCCAACAACTCCATCGTCATCATTCTGGATGGACAGATCATTTCCTATCCATCGGTTGACGACGGTCCTATCAGCGGAGGAAGCTGTACCATCACGGGAAACTTCAGCCAGGAGGAAGCCTCCAATCTGGCGGCTTTGATCAGAGGCGGTGCGCTGCCTTTGGAATTGGAAGAGGTAAACTCTTCGGTGCAGTCGGCTAAAATCGGATATAACGCACTGGAAATGAGCGTATATGCAGGTCTTATCGGGCTGGTGCTGATCATTATCATAATGCTCATAGCCTACAGAGGCATGGGTATGGCAGCTAATCTGGCGCTGCTTATGTACGTCATCATAGTGCTCAACATCATGGCATGGATGGGAAGCGTTTTGACCTTGCCGGGAATCGCCGGTA
>JAUNBU010000250.1:0-359 GCA_030526925.1 Bacillota bacterium
CATTATAACGCAAAACGATGGATTAATCACTTGTTTTGGGATAGTTTGGATGGACAAGTTCCGAATGTTTAATTGTGTGACGGTTGTTGTTCCTTAAATTCCCGCAATAAACGTGGAAAGCAAGGCGCAATGAATGCAGTTGCAATTGCAAAAACTAGGTTTATTTTCCCTTGATACGGCATCGAAAATATGGTAACATTGAAAGGTATATGAGAAAGTACATGGAAGAAGCCTTAAACGAGGCGAAAAAAGCGTATGATCAAGGCGAAGTTCCTATTGGAGCCGTCGTGGAGAAAGACGGCAAGATTATAGGAAGAGGCCATAATTTGACGGAGACACAAAACGATCCAACCGCTCAT
>JAUNBU010000250.1:382-1618 GCA_030526925.1 Bacillota bacterium
CGGAGATGCTGGCTCTGCGCGAGGCAGCACAGACGTTGGGAGGCTGGCGGCTCTTGGGTTGTAACTTGTACGTTACAGCAGAGCCATGTGCCATGTGTGCGGGAGCCATTGTTTGGGCCCGCATAAAAAAACTTTACATTGGGACCATGGACCCTAAAGGCGGAGCATGCGGATCCATATTTAATATACCGCAGGAAACACGGCTCAACCATTACGTGGAAATAGAGACCGGAATCATGCAGCAGGAATGCCGTGACATACTTAAAGCATTCTTCAGAGAATTGAGAAAGAAGAAGTCGGAGGAAATAAAATTATGAAAAGAATAGGCGCGATTTTATGCCTTTCAATGATGCTGATTTTCATGTCAGCATCCGTTTGTTTTGCAGGACAGGGTGACCTGGCAATAAAGGATCAGTATCCAAAAGATGGAGCTACAGGTACGGCGGTTGAAAACGCCAGTATCAAAATCTGGTTCAATCAGGATGTCAGACCAAAATCAAAGGACATACGAAAAGCAAACAAAAGTGAGATCAAGCTGGTAGATGAAAAAGGCAAAGCAGTACCGATTTATGTAGCATATAGCCCTGATGAAGAAGGGCTGATGATGGTACTTAGCAGCAATGACGCAAAAATTGAAGGGGATACAGAATATACCTTGACGATAGGCGCAGGTTTTCAAGCAAGTAATGGAGACACTCTGGCAAAAGGAGATAAGGTTTCCTTTACAACCCTAAATCAGTCGCAGGCAACAACTGTAAACATGGTTATGATGGGTGTTATGATGGTGGGAATGATTTTCTTCTCTTCTCGTAGCATGAAAAAACAGCAAGAAAAAGAACGTGCGGAAAAAGGCAAACGAGATACGGTTAATCCATATAAAGAAGCAAAGAGAACCGGTAAATCTGTTGAGGAAATCGTAGAAAGAGATCAGAAGGCAAAAGAAAAAGAGGCAGCAGCTGCGGCGAAACGTAAGGCCAAACAGCAGGGCAAATCCGGAAATTCCGGGAAGGATAAAGAGCAGGCTGCAGATAAAAAGCGTGTTGCCGGGCCAAGACCTATTTCTGCTGCCGGTGGAACATACAAGGCACCAAAGAAAAAAAGCACTGCTAAGAATCAGCAAAATAAAAATCAAAATTCTTCTCGTCCTAAAAATCAGACAGGAAAACAGAGGAATACAAAAAATAAGAATAACAAATCCAGGAAAAAATAAGTTAAAAAAGAGCGGATATCCGCTCT
>JAUNBU010000251.1 GCA_030526925.1 Bacillota bacterium
ATTTTTTCTTTTGTTCGCAAACACCTGTTTACTTTTTGTTCTTTTTATGATACTATGTTCTTAATAATTAAGGAGGGTGTGTCTATGTTAAAAGACAGAGAACAGAAAATTTTAGATTATATGAAGGAAGAAATCAGAAAAAAGGGATATCCCCCTACTGTGAGGGAAATCTGCTCCGCCTTAAATATCAAGTCAACTTCCACGGCACACAAGGACATTGATAACCTTGTGAAGCAAGGCTATATCAAGAAAGATCCTTCCAAACCCAGAGCTCTAATGATAGTAGACAATACACCCGAGTCCCCATCCGGGTCTTCTGCGCAGTCTTCTTCGGATACATCCGATGCCTACGGTGCGGCGGTACATACTGATGTGATAGAGGTTCCCGTTATAGGCAGGATCGCCGCAGGAACACCGATCCTGGCAGAACAGAATATCGAAGACAGCTTCCCTGTCCCTGCACGTTTCGTAGGAAGCGGCAAGACATTCATGCTGACCGTCAAAGGCGAAAGCATGATCGAAGCAGGAATTATGGACGGCGACTATATCCTGGTAGAACAGCAGCAGAGCGTCCGAAACGGCGACATCGTCGCTGCCATGGTTGACGGTTTCGAAAGCGAAGCCACCGTGAAAACCTTCTACAAGGAAGCAGACCACATCAGGCTCCAGCCGGAAAACTCCACCATGAGCCCAATCATCGTCAAAGACGTAAAAATACTGGGCAAAGTAAAAGGCGTATTCCGCTACTTCTAGCTTTTACTTTATCAGCAGCTTCTTGATCCCGGCTTCCAGTCCGTCCAGTGTCAACTCGAACATGGGGAATACATCCCCGATGGCCTGGATGGTCTGTGAGCCATAGGTCCAGTCCCAGGAAGCCTTCTCGATGGGATTGAGCCAGATCTGCTTCTTGTAGCGGCGCTTGAACTTCTGCAGCCACTCGATCCCCAGCTCCTTGTTGTACAGACCGATTACCGCATTGCCGCCGGGTCGGTACAGCTCCGAAGGAGCCATAGTCGCATCTCCCACGAATATCACTTTATATTCGCTGTCCAGAGTCCCCAGCACCCAGTTGGTCTCTACCCAGTCCCCTCTCTTACAATACGGCGTATTGTACAGGTTGTCGTAGATACAGTTGTGAAAGTAATATACCTTCAGGTCCTTGAAATGACTGGACTTGCTCACCGCCTGAAACAGCCTGTTGCAAAGCCTGCTGTAAGGCAGCATGGAGCCGTCAGAATCTATGAGCAAAAGCAGCTTGACCGTATTCTTTCTAGGCTTGTCGTAGACCAGCTTCAGCATCCCTGCATTCTCGCATGTTTCATCTATTGTCTGATCTATATCCAGCTCCGTTTTCTCCCCTTCAACTCTGGAGGAATACTGCCGCAGCTTACGAAACGCCATCTGAAACTGACGTATGTCCAGGATCGTATCCTGGCGAAAATCCTTGAAGTTCCGTTCTCCTGCGATCTGGACTGCCGACTTGTGCCGCCCCGTACCGCCGACCCGGATCCCCTGTTTATTGTAGCCGCCGCGTCCCATGGTGGACGTGCCGCCTGTGCCTATCCAGTAATTACCCCCATCATGCTTTTCCTTCTGTTCTTCGATTCGTTCC
>JAUNBU010000252.1 GCA_030526925.1 Bacillota bacterium
TCCCTGTTGTTCTGGTGGGTGGTAAGGAAAGGCTTCATAGGCGAAAACACTTTGCACTTGATGCCCCACCTTTCCATGCGCTGAGGATAGTTCTTCGGCAGCAGAGATAATGTACACGTACCGTCGTACATGAAGCGCACCTCTACCCCTTCTCTTACCTTTCGCTTGAGGATATCCAGTATGGTATCCCACATATATCCCTTCTCTACGATGAAATATTCCATGAAAATGAAATCACGCGCCTTTTCCAGCTGATAGACCATCTCCTGGAATTTATCTTCCCCCAAAGGGAAATATTTGATGCTGGCATCATCGTATATTGGATAATAGCCCTTCTGATGCATGTATTGACACAGTCCCAGCTCCTGGCGCGACTCCTGCGCCACCTTTTCCAGCGTTTCCCTCTTAGGTGTGAGAAACCGGCTTTCTTCTTCCAACAGCTCTGTGATCCGCTTGGAAATAAAGCTGGTGCCCGGCTGTATCCTGGTATAGATGTAGAATGAAACGCCTACTACCGGAACCGCTAAAATAAATATTATCCACATGAGCTTAAAGCTGGAATTTTGCCGCGTGTTGATCAGATACATGAGTATGATGACCGCCAAAATACCGACCATATAGTTGATGTACCATATCTTATTGTCCAGGATGGCAAATCCACCGAAAATGATGATGAACTGAACCAGCATCAGAAGAATAAGAATGGTGGTACGACCGAATACTATTTTCCAAAGGCTGCGTAATTTTCTCATAAACTTCTCCTATTCCACTAAAAAAGCAGTCTACCAAAATGTTACTGCAATATAGCCTAAAAGTCAAAGACTTTAAAAGGTATAATAATCCTGCCTTCACAGATAATAGTATCAGAGACAGAAAAATTATCATCATAAACGGAGGAAATTTTATGAAAGCAACCGGAATAGTCAGGAGAATAGACGATCTGGGGAGAGTTGTGGTGCCCAAGGAAATCAGAAAGGTTCTGAGGATCCGCGAAGGTGATCCTCTGGAAATATACACCGGCACGAACGGAGAAGTGATCCTTAAAAAGTATTCTCCCATCAGCGAGCTGGGGCAGATGGCAGAAGGCTTCGTGGAAAGCGCCGCTGCTGTCCTGGGGCTTCCTGTGCTGGTCTCCGACACAGACCATTTCGTGGCAGCTGACGGACCCGATCAAAAAGAATATCTCAACAAGGAAATCGATGGGGAGCTGGACGGTATAATACAGGGAAAAACCATGCATCAGGATGATTCAAGGCTGGTGATACCCATTCTCACCAATGGGGATCCCATAGGCTCCGTCTGCATCCTGCTTCCCCAGAACCATGAGCTGAAGGATGCGGATATCAAAACAGCCGAGTTCGGCGCCCTCTTCCTAGCTAAGCAAATGGAAGGCTAAAGCCACCCGCGATGAGGTGGCAATGGCTAAAGAATTTACATTCTAAACTAAAAAGCCTGATGTGACAGTGGCGGCATACTCCGCAGGAGCAGCAGGCAGCATGAGGATACCTCGAAGCCCTTTAGAAGAAGAACGCCCCATAACCAGATTGGGAGTAATCCGCAGCTGCGACGCAGAATGCGTCAGCAGGAGCAGCGAGGACATCGCCAAATCTG
>JAUNBU010000071.1 GCA_030526925.1 Bacillota bacterium
GCGCCCTCGCCACTTTCCATCCCTTCTGCACTTTCGCCTGCCGCTTCCGTCCGCAGCACATCCACCCTGTCGATCTTGCCGCGGATCAGGACCTGACGCTCGCCCATCTCAACCATCAGCGGCGGCAGCATCTTGCCTGCTCCAAAGGGCTGCTCGAAAAACAGCTCCTTGATCTGACCCTTTCGCACCTGATTCACCAGGGCCCAGGCGATCTGACTGCAGATACCAGCGATCCTTTCCGTCCTGTATTCCTCCGCCTTTCCGGCCTTCAAAAGACCTTCCTCATATCCTGCCATTTCAGTTTCCAGGATCTCTCTGATTTGATCCGAGCATTCTTCCCTGCTTATGGTCATCCAGGTTGAAGCGGGATCGTTCACTGCAGTTCCCGAACCGACCGGCGGCGTCAGCCGCTGAGAGAAGCGCATCATGCACTCGTGATACACGTCTCCCGTTTCCCTTGCTCCCATCTCAAAAAACCGGGGCTCATCCGGTTTCAGCCCGTATCCGATAAAATGTGCAAAAGGACAGCCACTGTATTTTTCCAGTTGGGATGCGCTCACCATAAGATGTTCCCTATTGCCCTGATACAGATCCTCTGCAAAGCTGTCTCCCAGCCTTTCCAATCTGTTGCTGAAAAACATGCCCCGCTTGACGATCTGCAAGCTTTCCGGACTGTTTTCCTCGTACCACCTGAGCACATGCAGCCAGTCCTCATCCAGCGGCCTGCCTTCAGACGCCTTGCGAAAGGCGTCGGTCATATGCAGCAGCGTTCCCGCCGGAGATGTGACCTGGTCTATGACCCGCTCCTCGTCTTCAAGATCGCCAAGTATGATGCCGCCCGCTTCCTCTGCCTGCTGACGCAGCGCATTGAATATCCCCGACGGATGGAGCTCCTCTCCCGCTTCGTCCTGCCTGCAGCAGCTTATGTAAAGGCGTTCCTCCGGCAAAGAAAAGGTCCTGTATACCGCCAGCCTTTCCTCCTGTCTGATGACTTCCTCGCTCTTGGAAACCTCCAGGTCCATGGTTTCCAGAGTTTCCTTTTCCCGCTGACTCAAAAGTCCTTCCTGGCTGCCTTCAAGCGGCAGTATCCCTTCGTTGACGCCCACCGCCAGCAGCACCTTGATCCTGCTGAGCCTGGTCCTCTGCAACGTCCCGATGATGACGCTGTCGGGGTCGGTAGGAACTATTCCTATCTCCATCTGCTCGAAGCCTGCCGTCATCAGCTTCAGCAGCTCACGATTGGAGATGTGCTCCTCGCCGATGGTTTCCACTATCTGATCCAGGATGTTGCATAGAATCCCCCAGCTCTGTGCCGTCTCCGCTGCGCCCTCCTGAAGGTCTGCGCCCTCCTGCAGCTCCATGATCTCCGTCAACCGCTTCGGCATACCAAAATCTCGGTCAAGAAATTCGTAAAGCCCCCTGACCTTTTCTCCCGCCTTGTTCCTGCTGCCAAGCCTCTCCTTTGCCTGAGCCACGTTTGAGACGATCAAAAGACGCATCTCATTGAGCCGCTCCAGCTCTTCCGAAGAAAACTGCTCGCCGCCCCGTGTGAAAATCTCACTCCATTGGTTTCCCCTGATGCGGTACCTGCGGACGTAGTTTTCCAGCAGCTCCATATCATCCGTGCTGAAAGGGAACAATCCGGATTTGATGAGGCGTATCACCGACTGATCCCGGTAGCCGCCTGCCAATATCTCCATCAGCGCAAGCAGGAAGCCGACTGCCGGGTGATGGAGCACCTTTCGTTTCCTGTCCATGAAGACAGGGATGCCCCATCTGAGGAAGGTCCGCTTCAGCGCGTTCCCCCTGATTTCCGTATCGTTGCAGATGACCACCATGTCCTTGAATCTGTAGCCTTCGTCGCGTACCAGCTTGAGGATATACGCCGCAGCACGCTCCGCTTCCCTGTAGATGTCGGAGGTCTCCGCCAGCGTCACCGGCAGAGGAGCTTTGTCCCAGATCCCCGGCTTAAAAAGCGTATCGCTTCCGGCGGCCTGCTCCCGGATCGGAAGTATTTTTACTTCCTCGTTCAGTTCTTCAGCAGCCTCCGAGAGCCGATGGATCACATAGCCTGTCAGGCCGAACAGCTCTGCTCTGTCATCAGCCGCCAGAAAAGCCGCATCCTCCGGTGTGCCGGGATCGGTCCTGACCTCTGACGTACCGCTCTGCAGGGCGGCGCCAGCCACCGTAAGACCTCCGGCGTCAGCCGCCCCTGCCTTTCCATCTTCATAGGTCATAACTATATTGACTTCCTGTGCCGTCTTCAGCAGACGCCGGATCACCAGCATGTTCTTCGGGGTGAAGGTGTCGAAGCCGTATATCCAGACTGCCGCCTCCGCCACCATCTCCGCCTTCAGGATCTTTTCGCCGTAGAAGGTGATGTAGTCCTCCGAATCCAGGTACTTGCCGGCGATGGCTTCCTGATAGACCGAATAGATCCTGCCCAGATCCTCCAGCTTGAATTTCAGGAAGCTGTTTTCGTCCAGCTGCTCCACCGCCCGGGACAGATCCTCCGGCGTGATCTCGAACCGCTTCATTTCGGAAATCAGGCTGTTGACCATGTCGATGAATGAATTTTTCCAGTTGAGGCCTTTGTAAACGCTCAGGTCCCCTTGGATGCGGTCCAATATCTTGGTCAGCAGCATGTGTCTGCCGTACTTGTCGATGAGCGGCGGATGGACACCACCCACTTCTTTTAAGACCTTATGTCCCAGGGTGGAAAAGTCCAGGACTCGCAGATCCATCAGCCCTTTTTTGCCAAGATAAAAAAAGGCGTCCCGTTCCGCCTGCAGGGAAAATTGATCCGGTACAAGCAGCAAGGTTTTGCCTTTTATCTGTTGGAATATGAATTTTTCTTTATCAATGGTTTCGTTGCCGTAGTAGATGTTCAGCATGGAATCCCCCTCACATGTTGCAGCTGTTGCAGTGCTCGCCGTGATTTACGATGATGTAAATTCCCTGAAAACATCCTTTACCGTGCTGATCTCGGTGATCTCGTCGGCGTTGACGCCGCAAAAAACAAGACCTTCGTCGTAGTCTCCTTCTACGCCTCTCCTGACCGCTTCGATGATGTCGTAATCGTCGCTGCCGCCTTCTGCCAGACGGTCCGTAAAGTCATTTCCCATGGCTCTTACCAATGTTTTCACAGGGCTTTTGACTATTGTAACATCATTTGACGTGCAGTTCAAATACCGCTTTTTGTATTCCTCCGGGGCGTCGCATTCCTCGGTGGCTACGAAGCGGGTCCCCATGAGAAAACCGTCGGCCCCGTACCTGTACGCCTTTTCCGCGTCCTTCTTATGAAAAATGCCCCCGCCTGCGATCAGCGGGCAGTTTTCAAGGCCGGAAAGCTCTGCCTTTACATCGGCGATGAGCCGGTACCATTCTTCCTGTGCCCGGTCCAGCTGTTCTTCCTTGAAGCCCAGAAGCCCCGCCGCATATGGGCCCTGCAAAATAAAGCCGTCAGGCACCCGGTTGTACTTCTGGCTCCAGGAACGGATGATGGCTGACGCCGCCCGCTTGGATGAAATGGTGGGGATCAGGGCGATCCGCTTGTCGCTGCAGCAGCCGGGCAGGTCCTTGGGGATCCCTGCGCTGGTGACGATCACCTGAGCGCCTCCCTTGACGGCAGCCTCCACGTATTTGCCGGAATTTTGCCGGTCCCACATGATGCTGACGCCGATCAGTCCTTTGCCGCCCGCCTCATCCCGTATGCGGCAGGCTTCCGAAACCTGCTGCTCGATGGCTGTCAGGTTGGCTTTGAGCCTGTTCTTCCTGTAGTCTGCGCTGCGGTAGCCGATCTCCGAGGTCCCGATGAGCCCCAGGCCTCCTTCGATGGCAACTGATGAAGCCAGCCGGCTCCCCGCAACGCCGATGCTCATGCCCGCCTGTACGATGGGCACAGGCAATTGATGGGCTCCAAGCTGCAGCGGCTCCATGGCAAAAGGCGTCGAACGGGCATGACACATGCTGCTTCTCACCATCAGAAATTGGTTGATATTGTCTATTGACGATATAAATTGCTGCAATTCGCCGCCCGGAACCTGGGAAATGGCTTCCCGGATCATGGTCTCGTGAAACTGCTCGTGTTCGTTGACGGCGGAAACGCCCTGCTCCGTCAGACGTATCTTGACGATACGCCGGTCCTTCTCGTCCCGAAGCCTTTCCACGTAGCCCTTCTTTACCAGCTTGTTGACAGCGGTGGTAAGGGTGCTGACCTTGACGCCCAAAAGATTGGCCACGTGAGTCATGGTCCTGGGTCTGCCGGTGCCGACGGCTACCAAAGTGTGGATCTCCGTAATGGAAATATCGTGGGATGAAGCGCTCCTGATGGATTCTTCCTCCAGCTTCAGCACCAGATTGAACAGGTTCACCAATATATCGTTGATTTTCTTGATATCCTTGTCCACGTATGTCTCCTAACCGATGTGTTAGATGTGTTAGCTGTATTAGATGTATTAGCTAAAGGCGAACATGATCTCGCATTTGCACGCCAGCGTATCGCCTACGTAAGCCTCTGCAAGGCCTGTCCCCGTGCTGCTTCTCAGCCGATCCAGGGTGACTTTAAGGGTGAGCGCATCCCCCGGCACCACCTGCTTTTTGAACCTGGCGTTTTTGATGGCTCCGAAGACCGCCAGCTTCCCTTTATGTTCCGGCATGGAAAGAAGGGCTATTGCACCTGCCTGGGCCAGGGACTCTACGATGAGCACTCCCGGCATGATGGGCTGCCCCGGAAAATGCCCCTGAAAATAGTACTCGTCTTCCTTAACGAACTTGGTTGCCGTGATGGATTTACCCGTTTCCAGCTCCTCCACCTGGTCCACCAGAAGGAAAGGCTCTCTGTGGGGAATGATATCTTTTATCTGTTCTTTATCCATAAGCATGGTTCTTTGCCTTCCTTTCCTTAACCTTGATATTTCTTGACGATCAGCGTTCCGTTGTGGCCCCCGAATCCCAATGAATTGGAAAGCACATATTCAACGTTGGCTTCGCGTCCTACGTTCGGAACGTAGTCCAGATCCAGCTCCGGATCCGGCTTCTGCAGTCCTATGGTCGGCGGGATGAAACCTTCGGTGATTGCCTTGGTGCAGATAACGGCTTCCAGTCCACCTGCCGCTCCCAGCAGATGTCCGGTCATGCTCTTGGTGGAGCTGATAGGCACTTTTGTATTTTCTCCGAAAACCTTCTTTACTGCGATGGTTTCAAATGCGTCGTTATATGGGGTGCCCGTTCCGTGGGCGTTGATGTAGTCGATGTCGTCCGCCGTGATGCCTGCATCATCTATTGCCATTTTGATTGCTTTGGCTGCCCCTTCACCATCCGGTGCCGGTGAAGTGATATGGTAGGCATCGGATGTGGCGCCGTAGCCTGCCAGCTCTCCGTATATCTTGGCGCCTCGCTTTTTGGCGTGTTCCAGTTCCTCCAGCACTAAAAATCCTGCTCCTTCTCCCAGGATGAAGCCGTCACGCTCCAGATCAAAAGGCGTGGAGCATCTGTCCGGGTCCTTTCTGGTGGACATGGCGGTCATGTTGGCGAATCCGGAGAAGCACACAGGCGAGAACACGGATTCCGCCGAGCCTGCCAGCAGCACGTCACTGTAGCCGTGCTTGATGTTTCGGTAGGCCTCTCCTATGTTGTGGGTCCCTGCCGCGCAGGCCGATACGATACCCATGCTGCATCCCTTGGCCTGAAACGCCATGGAAATGTTCCCGGATACTGCATTTGGCATTACCATAGGGATCAGCAGAGCAGACGCCCGCGTTGGATTTTCTTTCTTGGTGCATTTGGTCACTTCGTTTTCCAGAGTGATGATGCCGCCGATGCCTGTTCCGCCGTAAACGCCGAAGCGATCCGGATCTACGTTTTCGCCGCTGACGATACCGCTGTCTTCCATGGCTTCCTTGGCAGCAGTCAGAGCCAGCTGATCCGCCCTGTCCAGTCTCTTTGCTGCCCGCTTGTCCTCGTAGACGAAGTCCTTGACCTCTGCTCCCATGGTGACTTTATGATTGGTCAAATCAAAATGGGTGATTTCTGCTATACCGTGCTTGCCATTTTTGATGGACTCCCACATGTCATCCACGTTGTTTCCTACCGGTGAAATGACACCGAGCCCTGTTATTACAACTCTTTTTTCCATTCTGTTCCTCCTGTTGGTCTTTCTCTCATTGCGCCTTTATTAGATGGGGCACTCCTACCGACCCTCTGCCGGTCTGTTTGCCATCATGCCGATCATATGGTTACATGATGAATCTCCGGTCTCCGGTGGCGCTCCGGTCACATGATTATCCCGCCGTCTACGCTGATGACCTGACCTGTGATATAAGCTCCCATATCCGATGCCAGAAACAGTGCCGTGTTGGCGATGTCCTCAGGCTGCCCCAGCCTGCCCAGGGTGATATTTTTCGCGGCAGCTTCCTTCTGGTCTTCCGTCAGAATTGCTGTCATGTCTGTCTCGATAAATCCCGGCGCTATGGCGTTGACCCTGATTCCTCGCCTGCCCAGCTCCTTGGCTGCCGACAAGGTCATACCTACGATCCCTGCCTTGGAAGCGCTGTAGTTGATCTGGGCCGGATTGCCCTTTAGCCCCGATACGGATGCCATGTTGATGATGACGCCGCTTCGCTGTTTCACCATCAAAGCCGAGATTTCCTTCATCATGTAAAAAGTTCCGTTCAGGTTGGCGTCTATGACTTTCGTAAAGTCTTCAGGGCTCATGCGCATCATCAGCTTATCGTTGGTAATGCCTGCATTGTTGACCAGGATGTCCACTTTGCCGGAATACTCCTTGACCTGTTTGGCGATTTCCTTTGCCGTTGCCGGATCCGCTACATCGCCTTTAAAGATCGTGACTTCGGTTCCCAGCTTTTTCAGCTCTGCTGCCGTCTTCTCCGCTTCTTCGTCGTTGCTTCTGTAGCACAGGATCACATCGGCTCCATTCTGGCAAAATGCTTTGGCGATGGCCTTGCCGATGCCTCGGACGCCTCCTGTGATTACTGCTGTTTTTCCCTTTAACATATTCTATCTCCTTGCTCTGCCTGCTTGTGAATTACTGGCATTATGCCATTTCCTTAAGCTGTGCGATGGCGTTCTCCAGAGTCTCTACGTTCTCTACATTGAAGGCTGCGATCTCCGGGCATGTCTTCTTGGTCAGTCCTGTCAAAGTTTTTCCCGGTCCCACTTCGATGATGGCTTTCACGCCGTCCGCTTCAAAACGTCTGATGATATCGTCCCAATGTACGGGGCTCATGGCCTGCTTTGCCAGAACGTCTGTCAGGTAGGCGCTCACATCTCCGCCGTCGAAGTCCTTCATCATGTCATCTGCCGTGATGTTGGCGTAGACCTTTTTTTGGGGCACCTTCAGCTCTGCTGCCTTGAGAACATCTCTCAGCTTTTCCGCTGCCGGAACCATCATGGGACTGTGGAAAGCCGTGCTGACGCCAAGAGGAATGGCCTTGACCTTTCTTTCCTTGGCAGCTTTCCTGAATCTCTTTAAAGCCGCCTTGTCGCCTGCGACCACCGTCTGGCCCGGCGAATTGAAGTTGACGCCCTCCAGGATGCCGTCTTCTCTGGCCTCTTCTACTGCCTCAAGTATGGCCTGCCGATCTCCCAGACCTGCCGCCATGCCGCCCTTTGCATTACCTTCTTCATCCAGGCCTGCCTGCTGCATCAGAGTCCCTCGCTTGGTAACGATATCGATTCCCTTGCTGATCTCGTCGATGGCTCCCGCCGCTGTCAACGCCGAATATTCTCCCAGACTGAAACCGGCCAGCGCCGTAACCTCCAGCTTATCCTTCAGCCCTTCTTTTTCGATCTGTTCCATCAGGGCTTCGTAGGCTGCCATGGTGGTGGTATAGATGGTCGGCTGAGTCACGTGAGTCTGCTTCAGGGTCTCTTCCTCACCGTTGAAGCACCACTCCTTTACCTGGTCGCCTGCCAGATCGAAGACTTCCTTTGCTTTTGGAAAGGCTTCGTAAAGGTCTTTGCCCATTCCGCTATACTGTGCGCCCTGCCCTGCAAATACGATTCCTATCTTCATAGATTTTCTCTGCCTCCTTAAACATCTCTTCAATGATTTCCGCTGCTTTCTGTTCCTTCTTTACAAGACCTGCGATCTGACCCGACATGATGTTGCCGTTGTCCGCATCACCGTCCCGCACGGCTGCCGCCAGCGTTCCCGTGCAAAGCCTATTGATCTCTTCCAGATCGCCGTTGTTCTTTTCTAAGTCCAAAATCCTCTTGGCCAGCTTGTTTTTGATGACTCTCACCGGATGGCCCGTCGCCCTTCCCGTTGCTACCGTGGAAGAATCCTTTGCCTTGATGATGGCATCCTTATAGCCCTGGGCTACGATGCATTCCTCCGCCACCAGAAATCTTGTCCCTACCTGGACGCCCTGCGCACCCAGCATGTATGCTGCTGCGATCCCTCTGCCGTCGGCGATACCGCCTGCCGCGATGACCGGAATATCTACCGCATCCGCCATCTGGGGCACCAGCGCCATGGTCGTGGTCTCTCCGATGTGTCCGCCTGCCTCCGTGCCTTCCGCAACTACTGCATCTGCGCCGTTTCTGGCAACTCTCGTGGCGAGAGTCACGTTGGCCAGCACCGGGATCACCGTGATTCCCGCTTCTTTGAGTCTGGCGATATATTTTCCCGGATTGCCTGCGCCTGTTGTGACTACGGGAACCTTTTCCTCGCATACCACGTCCATCAGCTCATCCACATTGTCTGCCAACAGCATGATGTTGACGCCGAAAGGCTTGTCGGTACGCTCTCTCACTTTTTTGATTTGATCCCGAAGCCAGTCTGCCGATTCTCCGCCTGCTGCGATGATGCCCAGCCCACCGCCGTTGCTGACGGCTGACGCAAGGTTGTATTCTGCGATCCTCGCCATGGCTCCCTGGATGATAGGGTATTTCGTCCCTAAAATTTCACAAACACTTTTCATGTATTCCTCCTGTTCTCTTTTCGTATACATGTCGGTCTCTTTGAAACCGCCCTCCGGAGTGGATTTGCTTAGGCCTCACTTTTCAGGGGCATCCCCCTGGCGCCCGGCTCAGACCACTCCGCGAGATTTATTTGTTTTTGATTCAAATAGTTTGATAATCAAACTATTTATATAATACTCTCC
>JAUNBU010000072.1 GCA_030526925.1 Bacillota bacterium
AAAAGGAGTCGTGTATGGATGCGAAATACAAACGAGTATTGCTGAAGATCAGCGGCGAAGCTCTTGCGGGCGACGACCATTTCGGCATCAACGAGGATATGCTCAAAAAAGTCGCGCTGCAGATCAAGGAAGTGACTGAGATGGGCGTGCAGGTGGCAGTGGTCGTAGGCGGAGGCAATTTCTGGAGAGGCAGGACCAGCAAGAGCATGGATCGCGCCACGGCGGACTACATGGGCATGCTGGCGACGGTCATGAACGCCATGGCGCTGCAGGATGCCTTCGAAGCGGAAGGGATTCCCACGAGAGTACAGACGGCCATCGAGATGCGTGAGGTGGCGGAGCCCTACGTGAGGCGAAAGGCCATAAGCCATCTGGATCACGATAAAGTGGTGATTTTCGGCGCAGGAACGGGAAACCCGTTCTTTTCCACCGATACGACGGCAGCCTTGAGGGCGGCGGAAATCGACGCAGAGGTGATACTGCTGGCAAAGAAGGTGGATGCGGTATATTCCGACGATCCGGAGAAAAACCCCAATGCAGTAAGATTCGATGTCCTTACCCATAAGGAAGTTCTGGAAAAGGATCTTAAGGTGATGGATTCCACGGCAGCGTCACTCTGCAGGGACAACAACATTGCCATTCATGTGTTCGCTCTGGCGGACGAAGGCAATGTGATGAAAGCCATTTGCGGAGAGAAGATAGGAACTATCGTTAAATGAGGTTGAATGAGAAGTATGCGGAGGTAAAGAAAATGAGTGATTTTGATATTAAGACATTGGAAGGAAAGATAGAAAAGAGCTTGGGTCTGCTGAGAGAAGAAATGGGAACGGTCAGAGCCGGACGTGCCAATGCAGCTTTGGTGGATAAGGTAATGGTAGAATACTACGGAACGCCCACACCGCTGAAGGCGCTGGCAAACATTTCGGTACCTGAACCGAGAACGCTGATGATAACGCCTTTTGATCCCAAGAGTATTCCGGAGATCGAGAAGGCCATCAACATAGCTAACATCGGCATCACCCCTGCCAACGACGGAAAGATCATAAGACTTCAGATCCCTCAAATGACGGAGGAACGAAGAAAAGAACTGACCAAGGTGGTCAAGAAAATGGGTGAAGAGACCAAGGTAGCGGTGCGGAACCTGAGGCGTGATGCTAACGATAAGGTAAAGAAACTGGAGAAGGCCGGCGATTTCACCGAGGACGATTCCAAGGAAACCTTGGACGAGATCCAGAAAATCATCGATAAGGCAGTGAAGGATGTGGATGACATCGTGGCTCAGAAGGAAAAGGAAATACTGGAAGTTTAAAAGGTTTGAATGTAAACAGAGTAGATGTGGCTGATTGCCACATCTATTTGTAGGATATGGGGATTTGTTATGCTTAGTAAGGAGAGGATGCCCGGGCACGTTGCAGTCATAATGGACGGTAACGGCAGATGGGCAAAGGAAAAAGGGCTGCCGCGCCTGGCGGGACATAATGCAGGCATGAAAGCCATGAAGAAGATAGTGGATCACTCCGACAAATTGGGGATAAAATACCTGACGGTCTATGCTTTTTCCACGGAGAACTGGAAGCGATCCATGGACGAAGTGTCAGGCATATTCAAGCTGCTGGTGACCTATGTCAACAGCGATTTGAAGGGGCTCATAGACAACAATGTGAAGGTGAAGATACTGGGAGATTACAGCGCACTTCCGAAGGATGCCATCAAGAGCCTCGAAAAAACCCTGACGGCGACAGCTGACAACACGGGGCTTCAGTTCAACATAGCCCTCAATTACGGTGGGCGTGATGAGCTGAGAAAAGCTGTGATAGCCGTGGGAGAAAAGGTAAAGCGAGGAGAGCTGGCTCCGGAAGAAATCACAGAAGAGATTATCGCAGAGCATCTTTATACGGGAAGCCTGGGAGCGGATGTGCCGGATCCCGAGCTGATAATCAGAACCAGCGGAGAGCTGAGACTTTCCAACTTCCTGCTGTGGCAGAGCGCATACAGCGAGCTGGTATTCCCGGAGGTCATGTGGCCCGATTTCACGCCTGAGGAATACGAGAAAGCTATCGCCGATTATCAGAGCAGAGAAAGGCGATTCGGAGGGAGATAACATATGAAGACGAGAGTGCTTTCGGGGCTGATCATGCTGCCCCTTTTGGTGATACTGTATTTAGGCGGATACGTGCTGTTTGGAGCCTGCTTGCTGATAGGGATCATGGGCGTATGGGAATTTTACAACGGCTTTCGGAAGATGGGCGTGCATCCCAATTTCCTTCTGGCGTGCCTGGCGGCAGTAACGCTGTACATCATCAATCTGACCACGGATAAATACGAGTGGTATATGCTCTGGTTCTTCGGGGCGGTGCTGCTCAGTCTGCTGTACCTGTTCAATATCGAGCACAGGAAGCTGGAAGATGCCATGGCGACCATTACGGGAATTTTCTACGTGGTATTCTTTTCCTTCCATGTGACCCTGGTGGACCAGACGGGGCCTTACAGCCTTTTGGTATGGCTCATAGTCATAACGGCCTTCGGGACCGATATCATGGCATACTTTTCAGGCTATCTTCTGGGCAAGCATAAGCTGTGTCCTAAGATCAGCCCCAAGAAGACCATCGAAGGGTCGGTGGGAGGCATACTCGGCAGCGTGATCTTAAGCGGTCTTTTCGGCTACTTTTTTATGCCGGATATCCTGATCCATTGTCTGGTCATAGGTCTGCTGGGCGGGATCGTATCACAGTTCGGGGATCTGACCGCATCCATCTTCAAACGTAAGATGGGCATCAAGGACTACGGCAATCTGATCCCGGGACATGGCGGTATTTTAGACAGGTTTGACAGCGTATTGTTTACCGGACCGATGGTGTACTACTACATCGTTCTGGTGATCGGCTATATGCCATAAGGGATAGAAGAATGAAGCGAATTTCGATTTTGGGGAGCACCGGTTCCATTGGGACTCAGGCGCTTGACATCATAGGAAAGAATCAGCAGAGGTTTAAGGTTTCGGCGCTGTCCTGTGCCAAAAGCCTGGATTTGCTGTGCCGCCAGATAGAGGAGTTTCATCCCGAAGCGGTAAGCGTCGATCGGGAAGAAGACGCTATCACCCTGAGCAGGAAGTACAGGAAGCTTCAGGTGTTTTGGGGCATGGAGGGTCTTAAGACCATCGCATCCATGACAGGATGCGATCTGGTACTCAATTCCCTCATGGGGATGCGAGGGCTGGAGCCTACGCTGTCCGCCATCGAAGCGGGCAAGGATATAGCCTTTGCCAACAAGGAAACCCTGGTGGCAGGCGGGGAGCTGGTCATGGATGCCGTGAAGAGAAAGGGCGTGAATCTGCTGCCCGTCGACAGCGAGCACAGCGCCATCTTTCAGAGTCTTCAGGGAAGCGTTGGGAATCCCGTAAGACGGATCGTCCTTACGGCTTCCGGCGGTCCCTTCAGAGGCTACAGCAAGGAGCAGCTGAGATCGGTCACACTTGAAGATGCACTGAACCATCCCAACTGGTCCATGGGCAGCAAGATAACCGTGGATTCGGCGACCATGATGAACAAGGGGCTGGAAGTTATCGAAGCCAGATGGTTGTTTGACGTACCTTTGGATAAAATACAGATTGTCGTTCATCCGGAGAGCATACTCCACTCGGCGGTGGAGTACGAAGACGGCTCGGTGGTGGGACAAATGGGAAATCCGGATATGCGGGTACCCATCGCTTACGCCTTTTCCTATCCCATGCGGCTGGATCTGTCGCAGGCGGTGGAACCGCTGGACTTTTTCGGTTTGAAAAATGGCATGAATTTCTATGAGCCGGACCGGGAGGTCTTCAGGACCATCGATCTGGCATACGAAGCCTGTCGGCGCGGCGGCAGCTGTCCCGTGGTACTCAATGGCGCCAATGAGGTGCTGGTAGATGCCTTTCTCAAAGGGCAGATCGGTTTTACCGATATACAGGAAAATCTGATCAGGGTGATGGAAAGCCATGCTCCAAGCTATCATCTGGAGATAGGGGATGTTTTGGAAACGGACAGACGTATACGAGAAGAAGTGCGGAATATGATTTAGCAGGAGGAACTTAGATCTATGACTATAATTTATGCCATACTTATATTTTGTCTGCTGATATTCGTACACGAATTCGGTCATTTTATCGTGGCTAAAGCCTGCGGCGTCAAGGTAAACGAATTTGCCATCGGCATGGGCCCCGCTTTTTTTAAGAAGCAGAAGGGCGAGACACAGTATTCGCTCAGAATATTTCCCATAGGCGGCTACTGCGCTATGGAGGGAGAGGACGAGGATTCGGAAGACGAGCGTGCCTTTAACAATAAGCCTGCATGGCAGCGGGCGCTGGTGCTCGGGGCGGGAGCTTTCATGAACCTGTTGACCGCCATCCTTTTGATGATCATAATAGCCTTCTGGGCAGGTCAGGCAAGCACTACCATAGATGTGGTGACGGAGGATTCTCCCGCATACGAGGCGGGGATACAGCACGGCGATCAGATCGTTGCCGTGGACGGGACGGAGATCGACGAATGGAACGATATCATCGGAGCAATAGGCAACAAGGAAGAGGAGACGGCTGACATTACCGTACTGAGAGATGGCAGCGAACTGACGTTGACTTCCCGGCTGGTCTACGATGAGGAAGTGGAAAGAAACAGGATAGGTATCACGCCTGTCATAGAGCACAATGTGCTTGCCGCCGTACCCGCAGGTGTGAAAAACACTTGGAACATGACGGTGATGATGTACGATATCATCAAGAAGCTGTTTACGGGAGAGGTGTCCACCAAGGAACTGAGCGGTCCCGTAGGTATAGTCTATGCTGTCAACGATACTGCCAAGGCGGGCGCCATATACGTGGTATACCTGGCGGCGCTGCTGAGCTTGAATCTGGCTATAATGAACATGCTGCCATTCCCGGCGCTGGACGGAGGACGGCTTCTGTTCCTGTTGATACGAAAGATAACCGGCAAGCGGGTGACCGACGAGATGGAAGGCAAGATCCATTTCATAGGCATCGTACTGCTGATGATGCTTATGGTCTACGTGACCTGGAACGATATAGTCAAATTTATCGTGCCGTTTTTCTCGTGAGGTGGATATGAAGAAGAGTGTTTACTGCGGAGATGTTAAGATCGGCGGAGACGCACCTGTCTCCATACAGTCCATGACCAATACGGATACGGCTGACGTGAAAGCCAGCCTGGAACAGATCGCAAGGCTGGCTGATGCAGGCTGTCAGATCGTGCGGCTGGCTGTGCCTCATCGTGAGGCAGCCGATGCGCTGAAGGATATCAAAGCCAAAAGCCCGCTGCCTATAGTGGCGGACATCCACTTTGACTATAGGCTCGCTCTGGCTGCCATCGAGTCCGGCGCCGATAAGATCCGGATAAATCCGGGCAATATCGGCTCTGAGGATGGAGTCCGCCAAATCGTTGCTCTGGCAAAGGAGCGGCAGATACCCATCAGGGTAGGCGTAAACTCCGGTTCTCTGGAGGCTGATATTTTGAAGAAATACGGCAAAGTGACGGCAGAAGGGCTGGCAGAAAGCGCCCTGCGCAACGCGGAGCTTTTAGAGCGGTACGACTTCGACCGGATAGTCCTTTCCCTGAAGTCTTCAGATGTGAAGATGAACTACGATGCCTATAAGATCGTCCACGAGAAATCAGACTACCCGCTGCACATAGGAGTGACGGAGGCAGGAACTCCGTCAAGAGGCAAGATAAAGTCGGCGGCGGGGATCGGCGCACTGCTTTTGGAAGGCATAGGAGATACTATGAGGGTGTCGCTGACGGCCGATCCGGCAGAGGAAGTCCGTTTTGCTAAGGAGCTGCTCATGGCAACAGGGCTTCGCCGGGACCACATTGAGCTGATTTCCTGCCCTACATGCGGACGTACCGAGGTGGATCTGGAAAAGATCGTCCTCAGCGTCGAAGGACAGCTGGACCGGCTGAGAAAAAAAGGAATCAAAGATCTCAAGATCGCCATCATGGGGTGCGTCGTCAACGGTCCCGGAGAGGCGAAGGGCGCCGACATGGGCGTAGCCTGCGGCAAGGGCAAAGGCGTGCTCTTTGCAGGAGGAGAAATAATAAAGACCGTAAGAGAAGAAGACATAGCAGAATCTATCATCGAGATGGCAGAGGAATATGAGAAGCATACTGGAAGAACTGATTGATTTTTCGAAACTGGGGAACTACAGCAAAGAAGACCTTGAAATGAAAACGAAGAAGGCCGTGATCTGCCAGGAAAGCCGCAGGCTGACTCTGGAGCTGGAGCTTAATTTTGTGCTGCCGGCAGAAACGCTCAGGCGCTTCAAGGAACGGCTGGCATCACAGCTGCAGGATGTGGAGGATGTGGACCTTATCATCTCGTATAAAGACCTGAAACAGAGCAAAGAGGAAGCCCTTGCCTTTTACATAGAGCAGATGATATACCTGGTAAACGGTAAGTACGCTCACGTGACCAAGACCATCTACCCGGACCAGTGGCAGCTTGAGGATGGCACGCTGGTTATCTATGCTCTGGGAGAGCTGTCGGTTGAGGTGCTTAACAAAGAAGTTGCCGGTAAGTTCCAAGAGCTGCTTAAACGCAATCTGGGTCTTGAGACCAAAGTGGTTTTTAAGAACAACAGCGATATATATAAGCAAACGGGGAAGAAGCTGGAGGAAAAGGAGAAGAATCTGCCCCTCATGGAAAGAAGACCTGCAACCGGTGCAGGATCGGTTTCTCCGGGCGGGAACGGTGCATCCGGGGGCGCTTCCGAGGGGAAATCTTCCGCAAAGGGCAGCTCCGGAGGCAATGGGTACAGCGGTAACGGATTCGGCGGCAACGGGCAGAACGGCAAGCCCTTCAGGGGCAAGAAGCGTAATGTGTATACGCCTGTAAAGGGAAATCTGATAATGGGACCTGTCATCACGGGGACAGCAACGCCTATCGACGAGATCCACTCGGAGAGCGGGACCGTTGTACTGGAGGGAGAACTGTTCAATAAGGACAGCAGGACCATCGGAGAAGACAGGCGGCTGGCGTCCCTTTACATAACCGATAACCGTACCAGCATCTGCGCCAAGGCATTTATGGTGGAGAAAAAGTGGGAAGACATCAAGCACTGTTTCGGAAAGGGCGATGGAATAAGGATCAAAGGAAAGGCCCAGTGGGACAGGTTTGACAACTGTGTTACGGTAATGGCAGACAGCATTGAAAAGATAGAGAAGAAGGAGCGTATGGACACGTACCCGGAGAAGCGGGTAGAGCTCCACGCCCATACCAAGATGAGCGCCATGGATGGCCTCAACGATATCGATCATATGATCAAAACTGCGGAAAAGTGGGGTCATAAGGCGGTTGCCATCACGGATCACGGTGTAGTCCAGGGCTTTCCTGATGCGTCTCATGCAGCGAAAGACATCAAGGTCTTATACGGCTGCGAAGGCTATATTCTGGAAGACAAGGATCTGATCCGTGAGGACGGGACCATAAACTACAAGGACGGAGACATCAACCATGTGATACTCTTCGCCAAAGACAGAACGGGACTGAAAAACCTTTATAAGCTGGTATCATTCTCACATCTTGATTATTTTTACAGGAAGCCGAGAATGCCTAAATCGGTCATACGGCAGCACAGAGAAGGGCTTATCATCGGCTCTGCCTGTGAGGCAGGAGAGGTATACCGTGCCCTTATGAGACGAGAAAGCGAAGAAGAGCTGAAACGGCTGGTAGATTTTTATGATTATCTGGAAATCCAGCCGCTGGGCAATAACCGGTTCATGTTTGAGAACGAAAAGTATCCGGTCAACAACGACGAGGATCTGAAGGAAGTCAATCGGAAGATCGTTAAGCTGGGTGAAAAATACGGAAAGCCGGTGGTAGCCACCTGCGATGCCCATTACTTCGAGGAGGAGGAAGCCCTTTACAGGAGGATACTCATGGCAGGGCAGGGATTTAAGGACGTGGAAGGAGACGAAGGTCTCTATTTCCGGACCACCGAGGAGATGTTGGAGGAATTCGCCTATCTGGGAGAAGAGACGGCACACAAGGTGGTCATCGAAAACACCAATATGATCGCCGATATGATAGAGCCTATGATGCCGGTTCCCGATGGTAAATTCCCGCCGAAGATACCTAATGCGGCAGAACATCTGAGGGAGACCTGCGAGGAGAAGGCTGCTGCTATGTATGGCTCTCCTTTGCCTGATGTGATCCGTGAGAGGCTGGACAAAGAGCTGAATTCCATCATCGAGAACGAATATGCCGTTATGTATCGTTCTGCTGAAATGCTGGTAAAGAAATCCCTGGAGGACGGCTACCTGGTAGGCTCCAGAGGATCGGTCGGATCATCCTTTGCAGCCACCATGTCGGGAATAACCGAGGTAAATCCGCTGCCGCCTCATTATCTGTGTCCAAGCTGCAAGCACCTGGAGTGGGGGGATAATGAGAAATACGACTGCGGTGTGGATATGCCCGATAAGGTGTGCCCTGAGTGCGGGACGCCTTACCATAAGGAGGGCTTCACCATACCGTTTGAAACCTTCCTGGGATTTGAAGCCAACAAGGAGCCGGATATCGACCTGAATTTCGCAGGAGAATACCAGGCGACGGCGCAGAAATTCGTGGAAGAGATCTTCGGCGAAGAAAATGTATTCAAGGCCGGAACCATCGGCACTATCAAGGATAAGACGGCATTCGGCTATGTAGCCAAGTATTTTGAAGAGCGTGATATGAAGGTGAACAAGTTCGAGCTGGACCGCCTCACCTCCTGCTGCGAGGGTGTCCGCAAGACTTCGGGACAGCACCCGGGCGGTATCATCATCGTTCCCGAGGGTCACGAGATATACGAGTTCTGCCCGGTGCAGCATCCTGCCAACGATGTGAAGTCGGATATAGTGACCACACATTTCGATTATCACTCCATCGACCAGAACCTGCTGAAGCTGGACATCCTGGGTCATGATGCGCCATCCATGATACGTCAGCTGCAGGACATGACGGGAGTGGACCCGCTGAAGGTGCCTATAAAGGACGATAAGGTGATGAGCATTTTCAACGGCGTAGAA
>JAUNBU010000253.1 GCA_030526925.1 Bacillota bacterium
TCGTAGATAAAATGACTTTGCAATCGGTGATCGACAATCAGGACAGCACGACGGCAGGATTCAAAACGCCGAAGGATTTTCTTGAGCAGACAGTAAAAGTTTCAAATATGCCGGATATGACCATCGTAGGTATTTCCGACTTGATGAGCCCGTGCATCTACACGAGCCAAAGCCAGTTTATCAATCTGCTGGCCAACGGGAAGGCGAATGAAGATACGGGAATGTACGGAATGGAATCCGATCCGGAGACGGCGACGCCGGAAACGCTGATCGACTACAATCTCAAGAGCGGTTCCGTCAGCCTGAAGAAGGGCGCCTGGCCGGTCAACGATTACGAAGTGCTGGTAAACGAGAAAAACCAGGAAGACATGAAGATTGGCAAGGAGATTTCCCAGAAGGTCAATGGGCAGAAGCTGAAGGTGACGGGCTATTACAGCGATACTTACGACAGCGATTTTATGCTGGTGAACAACAACACCATCAAATACAAGCTGATCAAGGATAAGGCCAACATCACCGTGTGCCCTGTGGACAAAGAAGCCTCCATGCAGCAGTTTGAAGATGCCAACATCAACGTGAAGGACACCTATGCGGAGAGCGAGAAGAGCTATCGCGAAATGATGTGGGCGTCCATCTTTTCCACGTTGATCATGGCGGGCGTGATCCTGGCAATCTCCTTCATCGAGATATTCCTGATCATCAGGGCTTCATTCCTGTCGCGTGTAAAGGAAGTGGGCGTATACAGAGCCATCGGCGTGAAAAAGAATGACATCTACAAGATGTTCATGGGAGAGATCCTCGCCATCACGACCATGGCCAGCGTTCCGGGATTTCTGTTTATGGCATATATCCTTCATAAGCTGTCCGGCATTTCATACTTTGCCGACTCCTTCCTGGTGACGCCGACCGTCATGGGGATATGCCTTATCGCGATCTACGGGTTCAATCTGATCTTCGGACTGCTTCCGGTGTTCCGAACCATCAGGAAAACCCCTGCCGCCATCCTCAGCCGCACCGACGTCAACTAGCGCCCCGGCACCGGGATGTAAGCAACAACATACTCCTTGTGCCAACTGACCAGCGATATATTAGCAATATAATCTGTAATACTAAGCCCGAGAGGTACCGACGGCGTAATCCACAGCTGCGACGCAAAATGCGTCAGCAGGAGCAGCGAACCTTTTTGCCCGAAGAGCGATAGCGATTCGCTAGGCAAAACGGATAGCAGGGAGTGGCGATGCCACGAGTCGGAGCAAGCGCCAGCTTGCGTTGGACATCGCAGTCGGCACCTCCCGGGCTTTTTAGTGTGAAATACCGCTGCGCGCAAATAACATATCAAAGGTTGCTTACGTTCCGGTTACATATTCTTGCCTTATTGAGACAAAAGAGGTATAATATAGGCAAAGTGCAACGAATTGTAGGAAAATCGAGGGAGCCGATAGGCCCGGGAGGTGGAATATGAGCCAGTATAAATGTACCGTTTGCGGATTCGTATACGACGAAGGTAAAGAAAATGCAGCGTTCGAGGATATCAAAGAATGTCCCGTATGCAAACAGCCCGTATCCGCTTTTGAGAAAATCGA
>JAUNBU010000073.1 GCA_030526925.1 Bacillota bacterium
AAAAAAATCCTGCCCTGTCGCAATGACAGAGCAGAATTTATTAGGAATTTACATGAGTGTAGTAATGTAAAATGTTGATTTCAGGTTGATTCTATGAATGGGAGCAGGTGTCATTTTCCTGGGAGGCGCACTGAGAGGTACAGCCGCACCCGGCAGCCGCATCATGCCCGTGGGCTTTGGAGCAGGTCCCCGCAGCCGGACAGCCGATGCACTTGACGCCCTTTTTCTTTGCTTTTACTATATAGGTTATGGCACTGGCAAGCAGGATCAATATGATCCCTGCAACGATGAAATCTATCATGCTGCTTCCATTCCTTTCTTATGTAGTGCATATTCGTCGTCGAATTTCTTGTTGGATCTGCGGACGATCGCCACCACGATTGCCGCCATCACCAGAACTGCTATGAGTCCAGGGACGAAGCCCGTTCCCAAACTTCCGGTAGTTGCCAGCGTACCAACCTGGTATACCAGGAACGCCACCGTGTAGCCTGTTCCGAACTGGAGACCGATGCCGCCCCACAGCCACTTCTTATCCTGCATCTCCGAGTTCATGGCGCCTATAGCTGCGAAGCAAGGCGGTGTGTAAAGGTTGAACATCAGGTATGCCAGGGCTGCTACTGAGGTCATGCCGAAGATGGTTGCTACTTCTGTCGCACCGCCCGTCAGCTCCAGTGCGTCCGTGTCGATGAAGTTTGTCACGCCGTAAACCACTGCCAGCGTACCTACTACGTTTTCCTTGGCGATGAATCCCGTGATGGATGCTGCCGCCAGCTGCCAAACGCCGAATCCCAGAGGAACCAGCAGGATGGCAAACGGTGAAGCGATGGTTGCCAGGATCGAAGTGTCTTCCATGCCTTCCGGCACCACTTGTAGGCGCCAGTTGAAGGTCTGCATGATCTGAACCACTGCATTGCACACCAGGATGATGGTTGCCGCCTTAACGATGTATGCCTTTGCACGTCCCAGCATGGAGAATGTAGCTCTTTTCAAGCTCGGAAGCTTATACTCAGCCAGCTCCATGATGAAGAAGGATTTCCTGTATCTATGTCCCGTTATATATTTTACCACAAGTGCCCACAGGAATATCAATAAAATTCCTACGAAGTACATTGTCGGACCTACCCATGAAGCATCAGAGAAGAATGCGCCTGCAAAGAGTGCGATAACAGGGAGCTTGGCGCCGCAAGGCATGAACGGTGTCAGCATTGCAGTTGCCCTTCTTTCCCTCTCGTCTCTGATGGTGCGGGCTGCCATGATCCCGGGGATGGCGCAGCCTGTACCGATGATCATCGGGATGATTGATTTACCGGAAAGTCCCACTCTCTTGAAGATCGGGTCCATGACAACGCTGACGCGCGCCATATATCCGCAGTCCTCCAGGAGTGCGATGAGGAAGTACATTACCATTACCAGCGGCAGGAAGCCTACTACAGCGCCTACGCCGCCAACGATACCGTCAGCCAAAAGCGCCTGCAAGAACGGCGAACTGTTTTCCAGAAGACCTGCTACGAAGCCCTGGAATGTTTCTATCCAGCCTACCAGCCAGTCTGCGATAAGTGGTCCGAGCCAGGTCTGAGATATGTAAAAGATGCCCCACATCACAGCTGCGAAGATGATGATACCTCCCACTTTATTGGTGAGGACCGCGTCGATCTTATCCTGCACGTTGCTTTCTTTAGTGAGGACCTGACGTGTTTCAACCTTGCCTACGATCTGGTTTACAAATTCAAAACGCTTTCTGTCGGCTGCTTCAACCTGCGCCTTGTCATGCAGATCGATGCTGTCGTCCTGAACGTATGGCGCCTTCTGCCCAGCGCCCTTCAAGGCTGCTGCCTTCTGAACAACCTCCTTGATGCCTGTGTTCTTAGAAGATGTGGAAACCGTCTTGATGACCGGGCAGTTCAGCTGTTCTTCCAAAAGCGCCACGTCGATCTGTGTATTCTGTTTTTCGTTGATGTCGCTCTTGTTGAGCGCTACCACTACAGGAATGCCCAGCTCCAACAGCTGCGTGGTGAAGAATAAGCTACGGCTCAGGTTCGTAGCGTCTACGATATTGATGATGGCATCCGGTTTCTCGTCTCTAACGTATCCGCTGGTGATGCTCTCCTCCGGTGTAAAGGGAGACATGGAGTATGCACCCGGCAGATCCACTGCTACCAATTCTTCTGTCCCGCCAAAAAAGTCTTTTTTGATGGGGCTTTCCTTCTTTCCGACTGTTACGCCGGCCCAGTTGCCGACCCGTTCGCTCTTTCCCGTCAGCGCATTGTACATGGTCGTCTTGCCGCTGTTGGGATTGCCTGCTAAAGCAATTCTCATGTGTTGTACCCTCCTATTTTTCTTCTTTCATTTATTACGGTTATGTTGTTATTGCGGTGGTTATTTCTAACTAACCATTGCCCGTAAAAAATAGTGAACTAAGTCACTATTTTATTTCATGCTATCGTTTCTGTTTTCGTTCCTACTGCACCAGAATCGCCTGTGCCAGACCGTTGTCCAGGTTGTACCTGCCGTCCTTGATGGACACCACGCAACCGCCTCTCAGGTGTGAAATCACTGTGATCGGTTCCCCGCTGTAGCACCCCAGCGAGAAAAGGAACGAGGTCATCTCCTCATCTTCCGTCTGGACATTCTCGATGATGTAGGTTTCTCCCTTATTGGCATCTTTTAAAGTCATCATCCATACCTCCCGCCATTGGCGTTCATTTCTTCGACTGAGTTAGTTGTTATTCACTAACTTTGGTTAGGTATAGCTTACCATCTCTTTTAAAAGATGTCAACCGGTTTTTAATAATTTTTTGCTTTGATCTGGAAATATCCTTTCTCGTGGAAACATACGGGGCAGATCTCCGGAGCTTCCTTGCCCGTCAGCTGGTGTCCGCAGTTATCGCATATCCAGATCACATCTTCGTCACGCTTGAACACCTTGCCTTCCTTCAGGTTGTCTCTGAACTTCAGGTATCTGTCTTCGTGGTGCTTCTCGATGGCGGCCACGCCTTCCATCTGCTCTGCAATCTCCGTGAAGCCTTCTTCTCTGGCAACTTTCGCCATATCGGCGTACATCTCGCTCCATTCGTAATGCTCGCCCTCTGCCGCCGTCAGCAGGTTTTCTTCCGTGGTCCCGATTCCTGCAAAATGCTTATACCACAGCTCCGCATGCTCCTTCTCATTCTTGGCCGTATCTTCAAAGATGGTTGCGATCTGTCTGTAGCCTTCCTCCTTCGCCTTCGATGCAAAGAACGTGTACTTATTCCTCGCCTGGGATTCCCCCGCATAAGCGATCAAAAGATTGTCATAGGTCTTGCTTCCTTTTAAGTCTTTCATGTCAAAGCCCTCCTTTTTCTCAAACTAGTATTCCCAAAACCCTCCCGCAATATGCACACGCAAAAGCGCCAGGCACTTTGCCTGGCGCTAACGTCTATTCTTTTGCTACATGCCGGCCCTATTCCTCTACCCGCAAAATATTCGCCCCCAGCGTCCGAAGCTTTTCCACGAAATCCTCGTAGCCCCTGTCCACATGATAGACCTGTGACACCTCCGTCATGCCGTCGGCAACCAGCCCGGTCAGCACTACCGCAGCCCCTGCTCTCAGGTCCGTTGCCACAACCTGGGCCCCCTGGAGGTTCTTATCCCCCGGAATGATGGCGCAGTTGCCCTCCGTCTTGATGTTGGCGCCCATCCTGTTGAACTCGCCTACGTGCATGAACCTATTTTCAAAGACAGTCTCGATTACCACGCTGGGACCGTTTGCCACAGTCAAAAGCGCCATAAACGGCGACTGCATGTCCGTCGGGAAACCCGGATACGGCAGAGTCTTGATATCGGTAGAAACTATAGGCTTCCTGTCTCCTCGCACACGCATCCCCTCATCGGTGGTGCTGATCTCCACGCCGCATTCACGCAGCTTGGCGATGACAGCCTTCAGATGATCCGGTACGATGTTCTTGATAAGCACATTGCCTTTTGTAATGGCAGCCCCCACCATGAAAGTCCCCGCTTCGATCCTGTCTGGGATCACGTGATGGGAAACGCCCTTTAGCTTTTCCACGCCCTCCACCTTGATGGTGTCGGTTCCTGCGCCCTTGATCCTTGCGCCCATTTTGTTGAGAAAGTTTGCCAGATCTACTATCTCCGGCTCCTGAGCTGCGTTTTCCAGCACGGTGGTCCCCTCCGCCAGAGAAGCAGCCATGATGATCACTTCCGTTGCCCCTACGCTCGGGAAGTCCAGGTAGATCGTATTTCCTCTCAGCTTGTCCGCCGACGCATCCACGATGCCTCTCAGCAGCTGTTCCTCGTCTATGGTCACGCCCAGAGCCTTCAGACCTTTGAGATGCAGCTCCACAGGTCTCTTGCCGATGGCACAGCCGCCCGGAAGGTGGATAAGCGCACGTCCCGTTCTCAGAAGCAGCGCCCCCAACACCAAAATAGAAGCCCTCATCATCTTCACCAGATCATAGGGAGCTTCACAGGCAATGTCTCCGTCCGCCGCAATGATAACCTTGTTGTTTTCCAGATCCTTCTCTACGGTCGCCCCCAGGCTTTCCAGAAGAGAACACATGACCTCCACGTCCCTCAAAGCAGGTGCGTCCTTTATTATACATTTTTCTTCCGTCAAAAGTGCCGCTGCCATAATAGGCAGTACAGCGTTCTTGGATCCGCTGATTTTCACTTCCCCCTTAAGGGGCGCACTTTTTTGTACTAAGAATTTTGCCACTTTTTTCCTCCGAAACCTTTACTTGATAACCAAGTAATTATACTTCGTTTCAGGTGTTTTTTCAAGGTCAATATGTAAAAGAGAAAGAGGTCTGCAGAGTTTTACGCATAAGGGGAGCAAAACGTATTGACAGGACCTCTTCCTACCTTTATTATTGTTGCCATTTCCTGATTTTTAACGCAAAAAAAGGGTAAAAGACTTTACCCTTTTTAGCCTTACCTTAGAGATTCTGCAGTTCTTTGACACATTTAGCGCACACGTTTTTGCCGTGGATCTGTTTAATGTCGTCCGAACTTCCGCAAAAGACGCAAGCCGGCTGATACTTCTTCAGCATAATGGATTCGCCATCTACATAGATTTCAAGCGGATCCTTGATCTCAATATTCAGCGTCCTTCTCAATTCGATCGGGAGTACGATCCTCCCCAATTCATCAACTTTTCTTACGATTCCCGTGGCTTTCATTTCAAACTCCTTTCATCTGATATGATTCCTACTTACTAAAATTATTTGTCATCGTCCTTCTGATCTTTTGTTGCGGCATTCTTAACGGCTGCTGCCGCCTTGATAATTGCCGATACCGCAGAAAAAATATTCTGATTGCCTTTTATCGCGTCTGTTATGGATTCTACCGATTCCGTAACATTGCCAATAATCTCATCCACATCCTGGCTTCTCTTAGAGGCAATATCAGTCATAACTTCCACATCTTCCAGAATGTTGTTGGTGCGTTCCAACGTCACCATAAGCCTTCTTACCAGTTGTATCAGATAAATGATCAATACCACCAGCGCAATGGCGATTACAGCCAAAGCAAGCACTTTAACATCTATTGTAACATTCATATTGTACTCCTTCCGAACTCACTTGTTCTATTATTGCACAAAATGGAAATTTTTTCAACATATTTTTTGATTTATTGAATAAATTTTATCCAGAGGTGTTATTTATGATGAATTATATCTGGGGGTTCATGCTCCTGCTGGGCATACTTTTTTCCCTGCTGAATCACAAAGCATCCGCATTTACCGACGGTCTTATGAACAGCTGCACGGAAGCCGTCGAGTTCATATTGGCCCTTGCCGGCATCATGGCGGTGTGGAGCGGGCTTATGAAAATCGCCGAAGAATCCGGTCTCATAGCCAAAATCTCCAATGCAGCCAAGCCCCTGATGAAGTTCCTCTTCCCATATGAGAAAAACGACCAGACCATCGCCATGATGATCATGAGCTTCATGGCCAACATCTTCGGCGCCGGCAACAGCGCCACCGTTTTTTCCCTGAAAGCCATGGAGCTTCTTGACGAGGAAAACGGACACTCTCCCTATGCCAGCAATGCCATGTGCATGTTCGTAGCCCTTACCATGTCAATGATCCAGCTTGTTCCCATTGCCGTTATCAAGATCAGAAGCGATCTGGGTTCCGTCTCCCCTGAGGATATCATCCTGCCATCCATAGCGGCCGGACTCATCTCAATGATCGTTTCCGTGTGGGTATGTAAGCTGTTCGAAAGGAAGGCTTGAGATGTCGGGTATCCTCAGTGCTTTTTCAATCCTATTTTTGCCAATCCTTATCACAGTCATACTGATCTACGGCATAAAAACCAAAACTCCCATCTACGATGTCTTCATCGACGGCGCCCGGGACGGGCTCAAAACATGCGTGGAAATCCTGCCCTTCATAATCGGTATCTTCATCGCCATCGAGGCTCTTACCATCTCCGGAGCCATGGATTTCATAGAAAGGCTTTCCCAGCCTGCCTTTGATCTTCTGGGCATTCCTGAAGATCTGATTTCGCTTATTTTCCTGAGACCTGTTTCCGGCAGCGGCTCCCTGGTAGTCGTGGAAAAGATCATGGAAGAATCCGGGCCCGATTCCTTTGCAGGCAGAGCTGCCTCCGTCATGGTGGGAAGCTGCGAAACCGTCTTCTACGTGCTGGCGCTATATTTCGGCGTCACCGCCGTCAAGAAAATGCGCCATGCATTTCTCGCAGGCATAATCGGGTACATCGCCGGCATCCTTGCTTCCGTCTACATATGCAGGTTCATTTGACCGATGTTCCGGCACCTTCACCCTTTTCTCCGCAGTCCGTCTTATCCCTCTCGTAGATTTTCTCTATCTGCCGGCTATAGCTGCCGTCTTCTTCGTAGATGTAAAGGTCTTTCATAAGCCTCAGCTCCTTGCCACCGTTTTTCACACAATGGACCAGCACGATGTTGGGTATCTCTCCCTGCTTCGGGGCTACCATTCTCATATGCTTGGGCTCCAGCCGATGCTTCCTGCAGCTGCAAAATATATCCACCAGCCTTGAGGGTCTGTGGACCATAAAAAAATGACCCCTGTCCTTCAGCAGCCAGGCGGCAGCCTTTACAAAATCATTGAGGGACCCTGTAGTCTCATGACGAGCCACATACTTGGCGCTGCTGTCGTTGACAAGACCCTTTCCCTTTGCCACATAGGGCGGATTGCATGTAACCATGTCGGCGCTGCCACCCTCGCAGCAGGCATCGATCCGGCACACATCTTCCTGAAAAAAAGCGATCCGCTCCTCCAGCCCGTTGAGCGCACAGCTCCGCCTTGCGATCCGGACCGAGTCCTGCTGGATGTCGATCCCTGTGATCTGTGCCGTGCTGTTCTTGTGACTCAGAATGAATGGAACGATCCCCGTTCCCGTTCCCAGGTCCACCGATTTATCGAACTCGGGAAAAAGAGAGCAGGCGAAATCAGCCAGGATCACCGCATCCACACCGTAGCGAAAGCCTGTTTCGCTCTGGACCAGCTTCAAGCCGCCAAATCCGATTTCTTCTAGCGTATTTACCATAGCATGCCTAATCCTTCATCAATTCCTTGATCTCCTCAAGCAGTTCTCCGTCCAGCTCCTTCAGGTCGTCGTCCTTCTTGTGGTGATGATCGTTTTTCTTGTTTTTATGGTCCTTCTTGCCCAGCCGCTTGATTTCTTCCTTGCCGTAGCAGTAAAATTCCGTACTCAGCTTCTCTTCCCCGTTTTCATCCTTAGGGTCTTTGTCAAGGATGAGCCGCGTCTTGATGACGTTTTCCAGCAGGTTTACATCCGCTACTATCGCCATACCGTCCGGCGTTTTGATCTTTTCTCCCGGATTAGGCATCCCCTTCTTCAATCCGTTGTAGACGTCGTTTTCAAACTTCAGGCAGCACATGAGTCTGCCGCAGATACCGGAAATCTTCGTCGGGTTAAGGGAAAGGTTCTGCACTTTAGCCATCTTGATGGAAACCGGCTCAAAGTCGGAAAGCCAGGTATTGCAGCACAATCCTCTGCCGCAGTTTCCCACGCCGCCCAGCATCTTGGCTTCGTCTCTGACGCCGATCTGTCTCAATTCGATCCTCATTCTGAAAACAGATGCCAGATCCTTGACCAGCTCTCTGAAATCCACCCTGCCGTCCGCCGTAAAGTAAAATACCACCTTGCTGTTGTCAAAGGTGTATTCCACGTCGATCAGCTTCATGTCCAGCTTGTGGGCGTCTATTTTCTCCTGACACCGCCTGAGGGCGTCTTCCTTCTTTGCCAGATTTTCCTGATGCTTTTTATGGTCTTTCTCCGTGGCTACTCTGATGATGCTCTTCAAAGGAGAAACGATATCCGAATCGTTGATTTCGGTCTTTTCCATGGTGACCTTGCCGAACTCCAGGCCCCTTGCCGTTTCCACGATGACGTTATCGCCCTTCTTTACATCATAGTTCCCCGGGCTGAAATAGTACAGCTTCCCTGCATCTTTAAATTTTATGCCTACTACACTTGTCATAATTTATCCTCCGATTTTCAAAAGTAGATCCTTTATCGCATATGCCGGTGAAACCCCTGCGTCGATGCGTCTTCTGGTCTCTTCCACCGCATGTATGTTCTCCATCAGTTTCCCATCCTTGTAGAGGGATATCTCTTCGTCTTTTTTAAGCAGCTTGTTCCTGTAAACCACCTGCAGACTGTCCAGAAAGGCTTCCAGCTTCCGGCTGTCTCCCGTGATTTCGTCGGTTTCCTTTTTCAGGCGGTAAAAGGACGCCCTTTCCAAAATCATATCTGCGATCTTCTCCGCCTTATCCATCATCTCCCCGTCCCCCGAAGCTTCCGTATCGTGGAGCCGGTATTTGACGCATCTGGACTGTATGGTCTGTGTCAGATGCTCCATGTTCTCCGAAAGCAATATCAACACCGCATTTCCGGGCGGCTCCTCCAGAGTCTTTAGCAGCCTGTTCTGCGCCCTCAGCGTCATGGTGTCGCAGCCTTCGATGATCACAATATTTCGCTC
>JAUNBU010000074.1:0-1354 GCA_030526925.1 Bacillota bacterium
GTATGGGATCCGACCTGTTTGAATCCTATGTAGGTTCTATCATTTCCGCTGTTACGCTGGCTGCAGTCGCTGCAGTAAACTCAGGCGGACTCTTCAACGAAGCTACGGCTGCAATATTCCCACTGGTATTATCCGCTGTTGGAATAATAGCATCCCTGATCGGTATCTTCATGGTAAGAGGCAAGGAAGGATCCAATCCTGCCAGCGCTCTCAACATGGGGACCTATGTAGCAGGTATCATAGTAGTAGTTGCGACTATCATCCTTTCCAAGGTGATGCTGGGAAGCTTCAACTACGCTATTGCTATCATCGCCGGGCTCATCGTCGGCATTGCTATTGGTAAGATCACGGAAATCTATACTTCCGGTGATTATAAATCCGTTAAAAAGATTGCAGAACAGTCACAGACCGGTTCGGCGACTACTATCATCAGCGGTCTCGGCGTGGGAATGCTCTCCACCGTATGGCCGATCGTCTGCATCTGCGTTGCCATCTTCGCTGCATACTACACTGCAGGACTGTACGGTATCGCACTGGCAGCAGTAGGAATGCTTTCAACTACGGGTATGACCGTTGCCGTTGACGCTTACGGACCTGTTTCCGACAACGCCGGCGGTATCGCAGAGATGTCCGAGCTTCCTGAGGAAGTGAGAGAAATCACGGACAAGCTCGACTCCGTTGGAAACACTACGGCAGCAATCGGTAAAGGCTTTGCCATCGGTTCTGCTGCACTGACAGCGCTGGCTCTGTTCGCTTCCTTCTCGGAGGTTGCCAAGATCGACATGATCAGCCTGCTGAGCCCGATCGTTATCATCGGTCTGTTCGTAGGCGCAATGCTTCCGTTCCTCTTCTCGGCACTTACCATGAACTCTGTAGGTAAGGCTGCCAACCAGATGATTGAGGAAGTAAGGAGACAGTTCAAAGAAGACAAGGGCATCATGGAGGGTACCTCCAAGCCTGACTATGCGAGATGCGTAGATATTTCAACCAAAGCTGCTCTGAAAGAAATGGTTGCTCCGGGACTTCTGGCAATCATCGCTCCGTTGTTCATCGGTATCGTTCTGGGCGTAGAGGCTCTGGGCGGTATGCTGGCAGGAGCACTTTCCGCAGGCGTACTTCTGGCGATCATGATGGCCAATGCAGGTGGTGCATGGGACAATGCCAAGAAGTACATAGAGGAAGGTCACTTCGGCGGCAAGGGTTCGGAACCACACAAGGCGGCTGTTGTTGGAGATACGGTAGGCGATCCGTTCAAGGATACTTCCGGTCCGTCCATCAACATCCTGATCAAGCTGATGACTATCGTATCGCTGGTGTTCGCACCGGTATTCGTAGAAATCGGCGGCCTGATCAA
>JAUNBU010000074.1:1454-2582 GCA_030526925.1 Bacillota bacterium
CTACAGCAGCCGGATTTCGATGTCCTGGCCGCCTTCCCACAGGACTTTTTTGCCGAACTCTTCCAGCCTTTCCAGACCGTCGGTGATGGTCAGGAAGTGGTTGCCCGAAAGCTGACCGTGCTGACTGGCGAACATGCAGCGTCCATAGGACATGATGATCTCCATTTCGCTGATGCCGCCGGGATACAGCAGCATTTCACCCTTGGCGGGGTGAGATGTGTGGTTTTCGTAGTCAAGACCCGTTCGCAGATCGCCGTAGGGGATCCAGATGCCTTCCCCGCTCCAGCGAACGTGGATGAATTTGCTCTTGATGGGCAGCATATCCATAAAGACCTTACAGGTCTCCGGCGCTTCCTCTGTCAGCAAAGTACCGATAAATTCATAGTTTCCGGACGTGATTTTTACCTGTTTCATAATGGTGCGCCTCCTTACAGCAGTTCTTCAAAGCTTTCGATGTACTGATCAGCAAGCTCTTTGATCTCCGATTCGTTTTCTTTTTCGCTATCGTCAGCAATGGCGATAACGGTAAAACCGGCTTCCTTAGCACCGCGAATAGCCAGAACGCCGTCTTCGATGACTACCGTCTCTTCCTTGGGCGTCCCCAGCATCCGGTGAGCATTGATGAAGACCTCCGGATCCTCTTTGCCGCCGCCCGACTCTTCGCAGGTGACGATATGCATGAAATAGTCCCTGATCCCCAGGCGAGCCAGAATCTCGTCGGCGATAGCCTTGTCGGTAGAAGTAGTGATGCACATGGCGATACCCTTTTGCTTGAACTTTTCCAAAAGGATGGGCACGTACTCCTTGATGTCTACGCTTTCCAGATAGTCCTCCCGCAAGACGCTGTTGAAGCCCTTGGCGATCTTTTCCTCTGTGGTAGCGATCCTGTACTCGTCCTTTAAGTATTTGCAAAGCTCAGAGAGCGTCATGGCCTTGGTCTTTTCACCCAGGGCCGGCTCCGGCGTTTTCCTTAAGGACGTTATATATCTGCTGGCAGCGCCTTGCCACATTTCCGTGGAATTGAGCAGGGTGCCGTCCATATCAAAAATTGCTCCGCTTATTTTCATATTTGTCGCCTCCTTGTATATAATATAGTAGATGAACAAGCACTTTTACAATAACATTGCA
>JAUNBU010000074.1:2682-8976 GCA_030526925.1 Bacillota bacterium
CGCCTCCTTGTATATAATATAGTAGATGAACAAGCACTTTTACAATAACATTGCACCGGGCGATTGTCAATATGGCAATCCCCTTGCAATCGTTGACAAGAGAGCGGTTTTACAGTATAATAATTCGATACGACAACAGGTCGAAAGGAGATTTATGAACATGACAGAGAACATGAATGACGAAATACTATTGACAAAAGAGGGATATGATAAAATCGTAGCAGAGCATGAAGAATTGGTATCCGTAAAGCGAGCAGAAGTAGCAGAACGAATCAAGGAAGCCATTTCCTATGGAGATATCTCCGAGAACGCAGAGTATGATTCTGCTAAAAATGAACAGGCTGAGCTGGAGGAGAAGATCCACAAGCTGGAAACCATGATCCGTAAGGCTAAGATAGTACAGGACGAGGATGTCAAAGGGGACGTGGTAAATGTCGGGCTGAAGGTGAAGGTCAAGGATATGGACACCAAGGAAGAAGATGTGTTTGCTATCGTGGGCGCCACCGAATCCGACCCTTTCAATGGCAAGATTTCCAACGAGTCTTCCGTAGGCAAAGCGCTCATCGGACATAAAAAAGGGGATCAGGTCGTTGTAGAGATTCCGGACGGAACCATCACCTATAAAATCATGAGCATAGATAAGTAGTAAAAGGAACGAGGTAAACCATGAGCACAGAAGAAAAGAGAAACCAGCAGAATGCAGGTGGAGCAGAGGAACAGACAGAAGAGAATTTGAACGAGCAGAGAAGGATCAGGCGGGAAAAGCTGAAGAAGCTTCAGGAAGCCGGACGAAATCCTTTCCTGGTGGAGACCTGGAACGTAGATGCATACAGCCAGACCATCAAGGATAACTTCGACGAGATGGACGGCAAAGAGGTTTCCATAGCAGGCCGTATGATGGCCAAGCGAGGCATGGGAAAAGCATCCTTTATCGACATCCAGGATAGAGAGGGCAGGATCCAGTGCCATGTAAAGAAGGACGTTCTCGGCGACGAAGAGTACACCTGGTTCAAGACCTATGACATCGGCGATATTTTCGGCATCGTCGGCAAGGTGTTTAAGACTCAGAGAGGCGAGATCACCGTAGAAGTGAGCAAGCTGGTACTGCTGAGCAAGTCTTTGCAGGTGCTGCCTGACAAATGGCACGGTCTGAAGGATACGGATCTCAGATATAGACAGCGCTACGTGGATCTCATCGTGAATCCTGAGGTGAGAGAAATGTTCTACATGAGAGCAAAGATCATCAAGGAGATAAAGAGGACGCTGGAAGACGACTTCGGATTTCTGGAAGTGGACACGCCTATCCTGACGGTTATCGCAGGCGGCGCCAACGCCAGACCTTTTGAGACCCATCACAATACCCTGGATCTTGACATGAAGCTGCGTATTTCCAACGAGCTGTACTTAAAGCGCCTGACGGTGGGCGGACTGGACCGCGTTTATGAGATGGGCAAGATGTTCAGAAACGAGGGAATGGACAAGAACCACAATCCGGAGTTTACATCCATGGAGTGCTACATGGCTTACGGCAATATGGAAAGCGTCATGGACGTGACGGAGCAGGTGGTTTCCAAGGCCGCCATCGCTGCCACAGGAAGCTCCGTGATCAATTATCAGGGAAAGACCTTCGATTTGACTCCGCCGTGGAGAAAGCTGACCATGTCGGATGCCATCAAGGAGATAACCGGCGTTGATTTTGATAAGATCGATACGGATGAAGAGGCAAGAAAGGCTGCCATCGGTATGGGCATGGACGAAGACGATGTTAAAGATATGACACGAGGAAAGATCCTCGCTGAGATGTTTGAGGAGTTCGTTGAAGATGTCCCGGGTTATCTGGACGGACCGGTGTTCATCACAGGGCACCCTGTTGAAATTTCGCCGCTTTCCAAGAGGGACCCGGAGGATCCGCGAATCACCAGAAGGTTCGAAGCCTACGTCAATGGCTGGGAGATCGCCAATGCATTTTCCGAGCTCAACGATCCGATAGATCAGTACGAGAGATTCAAGGAACAGCAGGCAGAGCTGGACGCCGGCACCGATGATGAAGCCCATCCGATGGATGAAGACTTCGTCAACGCTTTGGAAGTGGGACTTCCACCGACAGGTGGACTGGGTATCGGCATCGACAGAGTGATCATGCTGATCACCGACGCACCGACGATACGGGATATTATCCTGTTCCCGACGATGAAGCCGCTAGGCTAGTCTTTTTTGCGCACTGCTTCGGTTTGCGGCGAACACTCGTCGGTTACGTACTATTAGTACGCACCCTCCTTGTGTCCTTGCAAACCTGTGCATTGCACAAAAAATCCGTCGCCTAAAAAATATAGGATGGCTAATGCAGCGAAGGGAGGAACGCTTCCTGTGGAGGAAGCGAGAGGGTTCCGACCGAAGTCGCGGAAGCCGTTGGATAGACATATGCGATTCTCTGTACATGACCACGCCAATATTGGTGTGGTCTTTTTGATTTCAAACAGCAAGAGGAAAATTGTGAATCGAAAAAGCGTCAAGTAAAAATATATTTTACTTGACAAAAGTTAAAATAAGCATATACTGTGGGTAAGAGGTGATTTGTATGAAAGGATACACAACAGAAATAAAAAGGACTTTTGAGGCACTGCCTTTTAACCATATTATTGTCGCCAATGAATTGTATAGCAGCAAGTTGAACGAGATCCCTGAAAAAACATTCTATAAAGTTGTCGGCAGACTTGCACAGAATGGGCAGATCGTTCATCTCACAAAAGGCATATACTACAAACCAAAACATACGAAATACGGTATTGTTCCCATAAGTGAAAATGAAATCGTTGAATACTATACAGATGATTCAAATGGGATGCTTATAGGATACCGCATGTATAACAGCAAGGGTATCACAACTCAAATCGGAAAAAATGTCATTCTGCTTTCAAAGAATTTAGCTGAGGAGAAAAAGACCATCGGCAATGTGAAAGTGGAGAAAGCAAACATAAATTTCACTGATAAGAATATTGAGACCATTGAGATGCTTGAGATTTTACAGAACTATAAGGGCATCGAGGATTTGAACAAAAAGGCATTCCTAAATCATGCCGCGATATTTGCCAAAAAGTATTCTGATGAAGCTGCAATCTATGTGATCGAACATAGAAAGTATAAGAGGTCTACGATCGCTTTTTTAAAGCGGATATTGGATGACATGGATGTAAACAATTCACTTGGCAGGTATTTATCGGATCTTTCCAATTATGCGATACCAAACGTGGAGGGCTTAAATGAAGTTACACACTAACAAAGAAGAGTTCAAAGCCTTATGTGCTGTCACCGCAAGTGCTATCGGGATACCGGGAGAGGCGGTAAAGCGAGACTATTATATCGTCATGATGCTTGAAAAGTTATCAAGAAGTAATTATGCAGACAAATGCGTGTTCAAAGGTGGGACGTCACTTAGTAAATGTTATCCGGGAACGATAAATAGATTCTCTGAAGACATTGATCTGACATATATACCGGATGATGAGCTTAGCAACAAACGATACAGTAAGGAATTGAAAAAAGTCGAGGCTATCATGTCGGAGGATGCTTATATCCAAAAAATAGCTGAAGAACGCAATGACAGAAACAAGAGTTCATATGTTTGGTTTGAAGAGGGATCGCAGGAAAACACAAAAATCAAATTGGAGATAGGATCCAGTATCAAACCGGAGCCATATTCAAGACGCACACTTAAAGCATATATCCACGAATATCTGGAATCAAAAGAGATGTGGGGCGAAGTCAAAGAATTTGAGTTCTTAGAAGTCGAGCTGAATGTGTTGAATATTGAAAGAACATTTCTCGATAAAGTGATGTCAGTGAAAAGACATGCTATTTGTGAGACGCTCACTGCTAAGACCAGACACATTTATGATGTTGTCAGGCTCTATGAGCAGGAGGAAATTAAAGAGTTTTTGTCAGATAAAGACAAGCTTAAAGATATCATTATGAAAACTAAAAATACAGACAGTTTTTATTTGGAGAAAAGAGGGATATCCAAAGAATATGATCCTACCGGAGCATATGCATTCGAAAAATGGACAAACAAGTTTAACGACAAAGAGGTAAGAAAAAACTATGAGAACTTACACAAAACGTTGTTATATACGGATGAAGCTCAAAGCTTTGGGACCGCCGAAAAAGTATTTCAACAAATAAGCGATGTCTTCAAGGCTATTGGAGAGTAAATATCAACAAATATCAAGATATGAGGGCTACAGTGATATGTAGGAGATTTAACAAATACCCACCTTGAAGTACAGTAAGTATGGAAAATGCAGGGGATAGCTGCGAAATAAATATTAAAAATGAGCTTTTCTGAGTTTCTGAAGGCGGCGAGTTCGAAAAACCCTGCGCATTTCGAATTGCATCTCATTACCCAAAGCTTCATGCCAATGCATCCGTAAATGCATCGAGAAAAAGTTGAATTCATTCATAGAATCGGGTAAAATATAATTAAGCAGGGGAGGAAAAATGATGGAAATCTCATTGGAGAGGATTCGAGATTTATGTGAAAAAAGAAAAATCAAATGGAGCATCCACGCAGTGGTGCGCTATCAAGAGAGAGGTATCACAAGAAAAGAAATCATTGAATGCATAAGATATGGTGATATTATTGAAGAATATCCGACAGATTATCCCAATCCAAGTTGCCTTATGTTTCACTGTATGGATTCAAACAAACCTTTACATGTCGTAGTGGGGTATAATGAAAATACGCTATTCGTCATAACTGCGTACAGACCCGATTTTGATATTTGGAAAGGCGGATTTAGAGAGAGAAAGGAGCGGTAATATGTGTTTTTACTGCAAGAGCGAAGCATTAAAACCAACAAAAACAAATTATGTTGTAGATTTAGATAGTTGTATTATAATTGTAAAAAATGTACCGTGCGAAGAATGCGAACAATGCGGAGAAAAGTATTTTTCAGATGAAATCGTAGAGAAATTAGACGCAATCGTAGATGAAGCGAAAAAATTGGTAAGTGAAATTACTGTCGTGGATTTTGCAAAAAAAATCGCATAGGTGTTTTGAAAAAGCGTAATAAATGAGAGAGTAAGCAAAATGAGCAGCCTTTCAAACAGAGGGCTGTTTTTATTTGAGCACCGGAGAAGGGTGGATATTTCCGGCCAAATGTGGTAAAATAACAAGCAAGATAATAAGTAAGATAATCAGCAAGATGAATGGAGGCTGTTCTATGGGCAAATACGCTCCACCGTATCAAATCACGGATAAAATGTTAGGATACATTTCCTCTATTTCCGAGAAGCTGGGACAGATTGCAGAACGACATGATCTCGAAATGAAACCATATCTTAGGCGAAACAATAAGATAAAATCCATCCATTCCTCTTTGCGGATCGAAGCTAACTCCCTGTCCTTCGATGAGGTGAAGGATGTTATCGATGGGCGGATGGTTCTGGGCGCAGAAAGAGAAATCCAGGAAGTCAAAAATGCCTATGAAGCATATCAGGAAATTTCAACGCTTGATCCATATAATATCGACGAACTCAAAAGGCTTCACGGCATTATGACTAAATATCTTGTTGATGAGTCCGGTATGTTTCGCCGTGGAGAAGAAGGCGTTTTCAATGGAGAAGAGTGCATTTTCATGGCGCCGCCCGCTCGCTTGGTTACGGGGCAGATGCAGGACTTATTCTCCTGGATGAGAGATAACAAAGATAGCATACATCCACTGATTTTATCGGCGATCTTCCATTATGAATTTGTCTTCATCCATCCCTTTACAGATGGAAATGGCAGAATGGCAAGACTCTGGCATACAGCGATCCTATCCAGGTGGAAACCGATATTTGAATACATCCCAATCGAAAGCCAAATCGAAAAATTTCAGGACGACTACTATCAGGCCATCGCAGATTGCCATGCCGCGGGCAATAGCAGCCGGTTCACCGAGTTCATGCTTGAGCAGATAGACCGGATACTGGATGAAGTCCGTATTCAATCCATGCATCCGGGCGTAAATGTCTCCGAGTATGTGAAACGGCTCCTTAACGTCATGGAGTATGATACACCATATACGGCCAAGGATATTCTGGCAATGCTCCACCTGAAATCAAAGGAAACCCTGCGAAAGAATTATCTGAACCCTGCAATGAGAGAAGGTCTAATCGTCATGACCCTTCCGGATACACCGAGGAGCAAAAATCAGAGATACATCAAGAGGTGATAAATCATGAAAACCATACTAATGACCAAGGACGAAATCAAAAAAGTCATACCCCACAGGGAGCCGATGCTGATGATCGATG
>JAUNBU010000254.1 GCA_030526925.1 Bacillota bacterium
TTTTCCGGGGTCATATGTACATAGGTCACGCGTTTCTTTCCCGGCTGAAGCACTTCTACGATAGGCTCATAGGTACACATGCCGGCGCATCCGCATGGCAGTACGCTTACGTTTTCTGCCTTCTTTTCTTCGATGCCTGCTTCCAGGGCTTCCATCACGTGCTTGGCGCCTGCCGAGATGCCGCAGGTACCCATGCCTACGATGATGCGGATGTGGTCTTCCTGCTGGAAATCTTCCAGAACTTTGGTCTTAATATCTCTCAAGGTTTCCACTGTGGTTTTCATTATGCTTCCACCTCACTTTCAAGAACGTATTTTTCCAGGATCTCCGGGATTATGGTCACGTCTGAGATCTTTGCATAGACGTCTTCGTCGATCATCATAACCGGCGCCAAGCTGCAGCAACCCAGACAGCGGGTGGCATCCAATGTGAAAAGACCATCTTCGCTGATCTCTCCTACGCCGATCTCCAGCTCTGCCTGAAGCGCCTCTAAAAGCGCCTGCGCGCCCTTTACATAACATGCGGTCCCAAGACAGACGGAAATTCTGTGTTTGCCTTGTCTTGTCAGGTTGAACTGGCTGTAAAAGGTGGTGATCCCGTACAGTTCTCCTACGGATACGTCTAATTTCTCTGCGATGAATTTCTGGACCTCCAGAGGGACATATCCGAATAGCTTCTGCGCCTCTTGAAGCACCATGATCTTGATGCCGTCCTGGTCTTTCACGGAATCAATGTACGCTCCAAGCTCTTTGAATCTCGGATCGTTTGGGCTGATGGTACATTCCTTGCCGTTGCCCGTGCAATCATTTGCCATGCGTAACTACGCTCCTTTCGTAATGCGGTGATTTCTTTAAACGATGGATTTAACGATTTAGCATTTTAGCGATTTAGCGATAGTGTCGATAATAATTAAAAATTTAACAATACTACTACGTTTTCAATAATATTACAGGTTAGCTTTTTCTGTCAATGTTTTTTCACTCAATTGTGTAAACTTTTTTGAAAAGTCTCCTATTTTAGAACAATTCTGTGGCTTCGTATTCTTGCAATTCAGAATATTTCGAGAATGTAGCGGAAATTAGTGTGCTTTTACGGTATATTTCGCGCTGCAGCTCCGCAGACTATCTTTATGAAGCCCCGTACTTTTGATGGGGTATTGACCATAAACCCATTATCGTAGGAGGTGATTTAGATGGACAGTAATTTTCACGTTGCAGATATCCCTGCGGAAAAAGTAGGCGAGATCAACGAGTTCCAGCGGAAGCTGAACGAAGAGACCAACCGCAATATCGTGCTCATCGCATATGAAGATACAAAAACAAAAGCCGAGGGTTAAACCTTGGCTTTTCGCTGTACTGCGCCGGGGTTCAAGTCCCCTCTTTTTTATTTAAAAACAGATGCCCTCTCGGACATCTGTTTTAATATGGTGCGCCTGGAGGGACTTACGCAGCTGCTCCGCACCTGCCGTCCTGCGCCTCCATTTCATTTCGGCTTGGACACGTCGCTACTCCACTGTCCACAGGACAGTCTCGTTTCACGCGACGGCCCTTTCGGGTTCAAGTCCC
>JAUNBU010000255.1 GCA_030526925.1 Bacillota bacterium
CTCAACATCATGGCATGGATGGGAAGCGTTTTGACCTTGCCGGGAATCGCCGGTATAATCCTTTCCGTGGGCATGGCGGTGGACGCCAACGTGGTAATCTTCTCCAGGATCAGAGAAGAGATCATGTCAGGCAAGACGGTGCGTGTTGCAGAGCGCGCAGGCTTCAAGCGCGCCATGGGAACGGTAATCGACTCCCAGGTGACCACGCTGATCGCAGCTGTGATCCTCTATCAGATAGGAACCAGCTCCGTCAAAGGATTCGCCTGGACCTTCATGATAGGTATCATCATAAGCATCTTCACGGCAGTTGTCGTAACACAGCTTTATGTCAACTTAATGGCAAACAGCAAGCATTTGAGCAAAAAATCCCTTTTCGGTATCAGAAAGGACAATACTGCTACCTTTGCCATCAAGAGGGATCTGCACTTTATCAAATACAGGAAGATATTCTATACCATCTCCATCGTTATCATGGTGGTGGGTCTGGCCTTCGGCGTGATCCGCGGGCTCAACTACGGTATCGACTTTACAGGCGGTACCATGATCCAGATGGATATGGGCAAGACTGTGGAGATCTCGAAAGTTGAAGATGCCATTGCAGACTACGACCTGGATCCTGAGATCATCTATTCGGGAGACGGCAATGAGCAGATCGTCATAAGGACCATCGAGTCTCTTGACAGCGACGAGAGAGCAGAGGTGATCGGCAGCATCAATGAAGCCTTCGGCACCACGGAAGAGGATGTGGTGGCAGAAGAACTCTTCGGACCGTCCATAGGCAAGGAACTGAGAAACAATGCGATTTTGGCAATTTTGATCGCATCCATCTGTATGTTCATATACATCAGATTCCGATTCTCCCAGTGGAAGTTCGGGGGAGCGGCGCTGCTGGGCGTGCTCCACGATGTATTGATAGTTATCGCATTCTATGCCATCTTCAATGTAACGGTAAACAATCCGTTCATTGCAGGTATCCTGACCGTCGTAGGTTACTCCATCAACGATACCATCGTTGTATTCGACAGGATCAGGGAAAATATCAAATACAAGCGCAGCGGAAGCACGGAACAGCTTATCGACCAGAGTATCACCCAGACATTGGGCAGGTCCTTAATGACCTCTTTTACCACTTTGATCGTCATGGTACCGCTGCTGCTCATGGCAGGCGAAGCCATCAGGGAATTCGTAATGCCGCTGATGGTAGGCATCATAGGCGGCGCTTATTCATCCATAGGAATATGCAGCCCGCTGTACTACGAGTTCAACAAGCCGGGCAGCAAATCCAAATATGAAAAGCAGGTGGAAGCCGGCAAGAAGAAGAGCAAGAAAGCCAAGAAAGAAAAGAAAGCAGAACTCGCTCCGGAGCTGGAAGAACCGAAAACCACGGAGCAGGTTATAGAGGGGGCAGATAAGGCTCCTGAGACGAAGGAATCTGTAGAAAATACAGCGACCGAACCGACAAAAAATAAAGAACAGGCGGCGGAACAACAGGAAAAGACCCCTGAAAAGAAGCCGGAGGAAAAGAAGACGGGAAGCAATAACCAGCGAAGATCCAAGACATACGT
>JAUNBU010000075.1 GCA_030526925.1 Bacillota bacterium
CATTGCCAGTATGCCGCCGTGGACTGCCGGATGCAGAGTCTTTACCCTGCCGTCCAGACATTCGGGAAATCCCGTCACATCGGAGATGCCCGTGACCGCCACGCCGTTATCGGCAAGGCGCTTGTGAGTGCCGCCCGTAGAAATCACCTGCACGTCCAGCTTTTCCAGCTCCTGTGCAAATTCCACTACCCCGCTTTTATCCGATACGCTTATCAGTGCTCTCATACTCATTTTCCTATTCCTTTCCGTTCCAACAGTAGGTGCAAAGCTTACATCTGTCTATGCCGATGGCTTCAATGGTGTCCTCAAGATCCTGGAATTTCAGACTGTCGAACTTCAGCCGCTTTCTGATTTCCTCAACCATGGCCTGGTGCTTCTCCGTCTTGCTGTCGGCGTATTCCGCCAGCAGTTCCGGCGACAGATTCTCGTTTTCCACGCCTTCAAGCTCCTGGATAACGCGCCTGGTGATCAGCTCCAGATCGCTGACGGACCGGGAGAAATTCAGATATTTACAGCCGTACATGATAGGCGGGCAGGCCGATCTGACGTGGATCTCCTTGGCTCCGTTTTCGATGAGGTAGCTGACCGTTTCCGACAGCTGTGTCCCGCGGACGATGGAGTCATCCACCAGCACGAACTTCCTGTCCTTGATGATCTGGAACACAGGCACCAGCTTCATCTTGGCGATGAGATTTCGCGCCTTCTGGTTCTGCGGCATGAAGCTTCTAGGCCATGTGGGCGTGTACTTTATCAACGGCCTGGCATAAGGTACTCTCGACTGGTTGGCATATCCCAGCGCATGAGCGATGCCGCTGTCGGGAACTCCCGCCACGTAGTCAACATCCAGATCTCCGTCGCGCTGAGCCAGCAGCTCGCCGTTCCTGTTTCGCATCAGCTCTACATTCCTGCCTTCATAGATGGATGTGGTATATCCGAAATAGGTCCAGAGGAAAGCGCAGATTCGCATCCCCTCCTGGGGTTCTCCTACGGTTTTTTCTTCTTCCGACGTCAGAAAGGCTATCTCCGCCGGACCCAGCTCTCGCTGGTATTTGTACCCTACGTTGATGAATGCAAAGGATTCGGACGCGGCGCAGTAGGCGCCTTTTTTCTTCCCGATGATCAGCGGCGTCCTGCCGTATTTATCCCTCGCCGCATAAAGGCCTTCCTTCGTCAGGATCAGCATGGTCACCGAGCCGTCGATCTTGGCCTGGGCGATGCGGATGCCGTTTACGATGTCCCGTCCGGTGGAAACCAGCGCCGCCACCAGCTCCGTATTGTTGATATCGCCGCCGCTCATGGACATGAACTGACTTGGTCTGTCCTTCAACAGCTCCTCCACCAGCTCCTTCTTGTTGTTGATCCGTCCTACGGTGGTGATGGCATAGTCGCCCTGCCTGCTGTATACCGTCAAAGGCTGAGGATCGCCGTCGCTGATGGCGCCGATACCCATGTTGCCCTTCATCTCCTCGATGTCCGATTCGAACTTGCTTCGAAACGGGGAATTTTCTATGTTGTGGATGGAACGATTGAAGCCGTCCTCCTGCAGCACGCACATGCCGCCCCGTTTTGTTCCCAAATGCGAATGATAATCCGTCCCAAAGAACAGATCCATCACGCAATCCTTCTTTGAAACGAATCCGATTACTCCGCCCATTATCTGCCTCCTTCGTCTTCCTGTGGCTTCTCTGCCTGCACCCGGTCTATGACCTTCTGCAAGCCTTTTGCAAAAATCTTATGCTCTGTCTTCAGGACTCTTGCCGCCAGTTCCTCAGGCGTATCGCCTTCCAGAACCGGGACTTTTTCCTGTAAAATGATCTCTCCCGTGTCCACGCCTTCGTCCACGTAGTGGACCGTAGCGCCGCTTTCCTTCTCTCCACCTTCGATCACGGCACGATGCACATGGATGCCGTAGTACCCTTTCCCGCAGTATTTGGGAATCAAGGACGGATGGATGTTGATGATACGGTTTCGGAAAGCTCTGATGATCTCCGGGGAAAGGACTTTCATGTAGCCCGCCAGCGCGATGATATCTGCGCCGCTTTCCTGCAGCTCCGCCAAAACTTTATCTTGTTCCGCCGCTACCGCCGTGGCGATTCCCGCTTTGGCAGCACGTTCCAATGCAAAGGCGTCCTCTCTGCTGGAGATGACCTTGACGATCTCGCCATCACGTATCTGCCCGTCTGCCATCTTATCGATCAAAGCCTGCAAGTTGGTCCCTCCGCCGGAGACCAGCACCGCTATCTTGAGTTTTTCTTTTCTGTTCATTTCCCTTCGTCTCCGTAGTTAAGGACAACTTTTTCGCCTTGATCCTCAATGATGGTCCCGATGACGTTGGCTGTTTCTCCTGCATCACGCAGCGCCTTGACCACCGCTTCAGCGTCATCTTCTTCCACCACCATCATCATGCCTACTCCCATGTTGTAGGTTGAGAACATCTCCTTGCGGTCGATGTTGCCGCACTTCTTGATATACGGAAAGATCGGCGGCACTTCCCACGTCCCTACGTCTATGGAAACAGCAGCGCCCTCCGGTAAGATACGAGGGATGTTTTCAAAGAAGCCTCCTCCGGTGATGTGGACGATGCCCTTTACATCAAAATCCGGCAGCACCGCATCGCAGGCTTTAGCGTAAATTTTCGTCGGCGTCAAAAGGGCTTCGCCCAGGGTCTGCCCCAGCTCATCCACGTAGTCGGAAACCTGCATCTTCATCTTATCGAAGAACACCTTTCTGACAAGTGAATAGCCGTTGCTGTGGATGCCGCTGGATGCGATGCCTACGATTTTATTTCCCGGCGCGACCCTTTCTCCGGTGATGATCTTCTTCTTATCCACGATTCCCACGGAAAAGCCTGCCATGTCGTATTCGCCTTCGCTGTAAAAGTCCGGCATCTCGGCAGTCTCCCCGCCTACCAATGCGCTCCCCGACTGCTTGCAGCCGTCGGCAATGCCCTTTACGATGTCTGCGATCTTCTCGGCTTTGACCTTGCCCGTGGCGATATAGTCCAGGAAAAACAGGGGCTTTGCTCCCTGGCACAGCACGTCATTGACGCACATTGCCACGCAGTCGATGCCCACCGTATCGTGCTTGTCAGTCAAAAAGGCGATCTTCAGCTTGGTGCCTACGCCATCTGTCCCCGACACCAGCACCGGCTCCTCCATGCCCTTTACGTCCAGGCTGAAAAGGCTGCCGAAGCTGCCCAGGCCCGTCAAGACATTTTCGTTAAACGTACCCTTTACATGTTCCTTCATCAGGGAAACGGCACGCTCCCCTTCCTTGGTATCCACGCCGGCGTCCTTGTACGTCAGCTTTTTATCTTCCATGCTTTGTCCTCCCATCGTTCCGGCTCCGGTTCTGCCGGTTTCGCCGGTCCTGCTGTTTCTATCGGTCCCGTCAGTCATTCTTGACTCTCCTGAGCACTTCCGCATAGGTTTCTTCTATCTTGCCCAGGTCTCTTCGGAATCGGTCTTTGTCCATCTTCTCGTTGGTGTTCACATCCCATAGACGGCAGGTGTCCGGCGAAATCTCGTCTGCCAAAATCACCTTTCCGTCGTAGAGACCGAACTCGATCTTGAAGTCGATCAGCTTCAGTCCTTTGTCCAGGAAAAATTCCTTCAGGGTGTCGTTGACGATGGCTGCGTATTTCTTCACCTCTGCCAGCTGGTCTTCCGTCACCAGCTTCAGCGCCAGGGCGTGGGATTCGCACATGAGCGGATCTCCCAAGTCGTCGTTTTTATAGGAAAGCTCAAATGTGGGCGCATCGAATACGATGCCTTCTTCCACGCCGTACCGCTTGGCAAAGGAGCCTGCCGATACGTTTCGCATGATGACTTCCAGCGGCAATATCTTCACCGATTTGACGATGGTCTCCCGGTCGCTGATCTGTTCTACGAAATGGGTCGGAACGCCCTTCTTTTCCAGCAGCTGAAAGATGATGTTGGACATGGTGTTGTTGACAACGCCTTTGCCTACTATCTGGCCCTTCTTCTCGCCGTTGAATGCGGTGGCGTCGTCCTTGTAATCCACGATGACGCATTTTGGGTCGTCCGTCTTGAAGACTTTCTTTGCCTTGCCCTCGTAAAGCTGTTCTAATTTCTCCATTGTATTTTCCTCCTATTTCTCCGATTTGATAACGACCGGCTCTTTCTGCTCGTTGAATTCCTTATCAAGTGCGATGATATCTTCTTCTTGCTTTTTCTTGAAGTCCTTCATGGCCTGCCGCAATGATGGATCTGCCGTGCTCAGTATCTGGACCGCCAGCAGCGCTGCGTTTTCCGCGCCGTCGATGGCTACCGTAGCCACCGGTACGCCCTTTGGCATCTGCACTACGGAAAGCAGGGAATCAAGCCCGTCCAAGGTGCTTGATTTCATAGGGATGCCGATGACAGGGAGTGGCGTAGTGGCTGCCAAAACGCCTGCCAAATGCGCCGCCTTGCCTGCCGCTGCGATGATGCATCCGAAGCCGTTGGCTTCTGCATTGGCGGCAAATTCCTCCGCCTGCTTCGGCGTTCTATGGGCTGAGATGATCCTCGTCTCGTATCCTACGTTGAATTTGGCCAGCATCTGCTCTGCCTTCTGGACCACCGGATAATCGGATTTACTGCCCATGATGATTGCTACTTTCATTGATTCTTCCTCCTATTTGAAATACTTGACGCCGGATTCGAATATCTTCTGATCCTTTTCTCCTGATACGTTCCTGTAAAGGTCTTTGCCGATTCGTTCCGAGTGGCCCATCTTGCCAAGCACCCTGCCGTCCGGTGAGGTGATGCCTTCGATGGCCATGATGGAGCCGTTAGGGTTGAATTCGATATCCATTGACGGCTCGCCGTCAAAGTCCACATACTGAGTAGCGATCTGTCCATTCTCCGCCAGCTCTTTTATCAGTTTCTCGTCTGCGATGAAGCGCCCTTCTCCGTGGGAAACAGGAATGGTGAATACGTCGCCCACATTGACGCCTGCCAGCCACGGCGATTTGACGGAAGCAACTCCCGTCCTCACCAGGCAGGACGCGTGACGTCCGATTTTATTGTATGTCAGTGTCGGGCTGTTTTCCGTGGCGTCGGTGATCCTGCCGTATGGCACCAGCCCCAGCTTTATCAGCGCCTGGAAGCCGTTGCAGATCCCCAGCATGAGACCGTCCCTGTTTTCTAAAAGGTCGGTGACTGCATCCATGATCCCCGGATTTCGGAAGACCGCCGTGATGAACTTGGCTGAACCGTCCGGCTCGTCTCCACCGGAGAAGCCGCCCGGAATCATGATGATCTGGCTTTCCCTGATCTTTCGCTCCAGCTCCTTGATGGAATCCTCCAGCTGAACAGTAGTCAGATTGCGAATGATATGGATGTCCGGCTCTGCTCCCGCCTTTTGGAAAGCTCTCGCCGAATCCACTTCGCAGTTGGTTCCCGGAAAGGCAGGGATGACCACCTTCGGCCTGGCGATCTTTACTGCCGGAGCGGAAGTGTTTCGCTCCGTAAAGACCGGCTTCGCCACAGGGGTTCTGTCCTTTTGGGTTTTGAACTCCGACGTGCGTACCGGGAAAACGCTTTCCAGCGGCTGTGTCCACCGGCGGATCAATTCTTCCAGCGGTTCGCTTTCCCCGTTGACCGTCAGCTTGCCGTCTGATGTGGTTTTGCCAATCTCCGTATAGATGGCTCCCTCCAGCAGGTCTTCTATCGGCTCTGCTTCCGGCAGCTCCAGGATCAGCGATCCGAACATGGGTGAGAAAATATCTCCTTCGGCTTCGACGCAGGCGCCGATCTTATTGCCCGCCGCCATCTTCAGCAGTGCCATGTAAAGGCCTCCTCTGCCGATGGTATCCGCTGCCAGGATCTTGCCGGCTTCCGCCAGGCTTCTCACCTTTCGCAGGTTGTTTCTGTAAACCTCAAAGTCCAGGATGCCGTTTTTGTCGATTGGGGCTATCATCACCACCAGATGGCTTCCTTCTTCTTTGAGTTCTGTGGAAATGACTTCCGATGCATCTATGGTGTTTACTGCAAAGGACGCCAGGGTCGGCGGCACGTCGATGTCCATGAAGGTCCCCGACATGCTGTCCTTGCCTCCGATGGACGGTATCTCCAGCTCCTTCTGAACGCGCAAAGCGCCCAGCAATGCTGCCATCGGCTTGCCCCATCTGGCAGGGTCTTCTCCCAGCTTTTCAAAGTATTCCTGGAACGTTAGGCGTATCTTCCTGTAGTCGCCGCCCATGGCTGCGATCTTGGTCACCGAATCTACTACGGCATACAGCGCTCCGTGGAATGGGCTCTTGGCAGCCAGCTGCGGATCGAAGCCGTAGCTCATGAGGGTAGCCGTCTCAGTTTCGCCTGTGGTCACAGGCAGCTTGGCGGCCATGCCTGCTGCCGGAGAAAGCTGATACTTGCCGCCCAGCGGCATCAGCACCGTAGCTGCGCCGATAGTACTGTCGAATCGTTCGATCAGACCTTTCTTGCTGCTGCAGTTGAGATCCGTCAGCAGCTGTTCTTTGGTCTTGGTCTCTGTAAACAGCCGGCTCAAGTCGGTGGCGCCCTGCGCGCCCTTTGGAGCCGTGACTGCAGCCAGTGTGCCCTTTACATATGTATCGGGCTGGGCTGCATGGGCCTTGGCAAACTGCTGGGCGCCGTTGGTGTTGAGGAAGTCCCGGCTCAGATCCAGTATGCAGCCGCCTCGCCAGTGCATCCGCACCCGGTTGGTGTCGGTCACCTCTGCCACCCTAGTGGCTTCCAGATTTTCCTGGTCGGCGTAGTTTATAAATTCCTGCTCTTTATCGGCTGCGACCACCACCGCCATCCGCTCCTGGGATTCGGAAATGGCGAGTTCGGTCCCGTCCAGGCCGTCGTATTTCTTGGGTACTTTATCCAGGTGGATCTCCAGGCCGTCCGCCAGCTCGCCGATGGCAACGGAGACGCCGCCTGCACCGAAATCGTTGCAGCGTTTGATGAGGGTGGCCACTTCCTTCCTGCGGAACATGCGCTGGATGTTTCGTTCAACAGGCGGGTTGCCCTTCTGGACCTCTGCGCCGCACTGCAAAATGGACTCTTCCGTGTGTTCCTTGGATGATCCGGTGGCTCCGCCGCATCCGTCACGGCCTGTCCTGCCGCCAACCAGAATGATGACGTCGCCCTTCTGTGGCGTTTTGCGGATCACGTGGTCCGCAGGCGCCGCACCGATGACCGCGCCGATCTCCATTCGTTTTGCAACGTAGTCTTCGTGATATACCTCATCCACCTGCCCCGTGGCAAGACCGATCTGGTTGCCGTAGGAGCTGTAGCCGGCTGCCGCCTCCGTGGTGATCTTTCTCTGGGGCAGCTTGCCGGAAAGGGTTTCTTCGATAGGCTTTCGCGGGTCAGCTGCGCCGGTGACACGCATGGCCTGATACACGTAAACTCTGCCCGATAGCGGGTCTCTGATGGCTCCGCCCAGACACGTGGCAGCGCCGCCGAAAGGCTCGATCTCCGTCGGATGGTTGTGGGTCTCGTTTTTGAACATTACCAGCCAGTCTTCTTCCCTGCCGTCGATCTTGGCTTTTACCTTGATGCTGCAGGCGTTGATTTCTTCGGATTCGTCCAGGTCGTTTATCTTGCCCTGCTGTTTTAAGAATTTCGTCCCGATGCACGCCATGTCCATGAGGCAAAGGTTTTTGTCCCTGTCGCCGTAGACCTTTTTTCGCATGTCCATATACTGGTCGAATGCTTCGCGGACCAGGCTGCCGTAAGGACTGTCTTCGAAGGTGATCTCTTCCAGGGTGGTGTTGAAGGTGGTATGTCTGCAATGGTCGGACCAGTAAGTGTCGATGACCTTAAGCTCGGTGATGGTCGGATCCCGCTGCTCTTCTTCTGCGTAGTATTTCTGAACGAATTTGATGTCCGCCGGGCTCATGGCAAAGCCCATTTCTCTTCTATATTGCTCCAGCGCTGCTTCATCCATGATCCTGAAGCCGTCCACGGTGATGATGTCCGCAGGCACGGTGGTTTCCATTTCCAGGTCATCCGGCTTTTCGTTCCGGGCGATCTGGGAATCCACCGGGTTGACGCAGTAGCTTTTGATGGCTTCCAGCTGCTGCTTCTTCAGCTTGCCTTGCGGCACGATGACTCTGGCGAATTTCACCTCTGCTTCCGCCGCCGCGTTCATCAGCTTGATGCACTGGGCCGCCGAGTCTGCCCGCTGGTCGTACTGTCCCGGCAGGTATTCTACCGCAAAAAAATCAGCAGAACCTAATTCCTCAGGCATCGTTTCTTCGTAAACGACGTCTATGGCCGGTTCTGCAAATACTGTGAATTTGGCCGCCTCATAGGTGGCATCATCTATCCCGTCGATGTCGTATCGGTTGAGGACCCGCATCCCCGTCAGGGTCTCCATGTGCAGGTTCTCCTTGACATCATTGAAAAGCGCTTCTGCTTCTACGTCAAAGCCCTCTTTCTTCTCAACATAAATTCTTCTTACCATTGATACCGTCCTTTCTCCTCTATAGCTACAATGTTAGCACTTTTGACCGGTTATATCAATGGTTTTTGTGTGAAAATCTTTGAAATTTGAACGTTTTCCGAACTTTTGAGGTGGCGTTTGGGTTTATTGTTCGGGTTTGTGATTTGAGTTTGGCTCATGGTTGATTTGGATCTGGTTCGGCGGCGGTTCGTGATCAGTTTAGGGTCGGCGAACAATTTTTGTGGCATAAAAAGATAGCTATAAATACCCTTGCAATCTGTCCTTTACGATCTCCTCGATTTCTTTTGCACGCCGCTTGGCGCGCTTTACATCAAGGCCTGCTTTTTTAGCGACGGAAAGAATGTCTTCCATGTCCGGAGATTTTCCCTCTCCATCTACGGTCGTCGCATGCTCGCCGCCAATGGAACT
>JAUNBU010000256.1 GCA_030526925.1 Bacillota bacterium
CCATCGAACACGCCATCTACGGAGAGATCTCCGGCAAGCTGGACCTTTCCTCACGATACGATGTGGATCTGTTCATGGAAAAGGTAGAAAAGGAAAAAAACTCTGCGCCCATCAGCAGCTTGACGGGCGGTGTACATCTCCACCGCATCGGATGCAAAGATAAAGCCGCTTTCTCGATGATAAAAGCGGCTCTCAGTGAAAAGGGGATCCTCATCCAGTGAGGCATCCCCTCTTTATTCGCTGCATATCTTTTCCTACATATCTTCGATGACCGTCAGCAGATCTGCGAATATGCCATAGCCCGTCTGCTCCGTTTCGGGGGATTCCTCTATGATAGTCATAGTTCCCATGAGGTCTGTGGTAATTGATATGACGAGGGAGGTACCGGTAACGGTAGCATATGCGTTCAGCCTGCTGATTTCTTCCGGCGATACCTTACCGTATATCTTGCCGTCTTTCTCGTAGACACGGCATATCAGCTTGATCACGTTGCCTCTGGCAGCCGCTTCGTCGATCCTCTCTTTTGTTATGTCTTCTATTCCGGTGATTTCCACATCATCGGGAGTCAGCTCCGCACCCATCAGCACATTGGCAAGGACCGCAACCTTGGCTGCTGCCTCGTTGCCCTCCACGTCGTTCTTAGGATTGGCTTCAATAAAGCCTCTTCTTTTACCCTCTGCGACGATTTCTTTGCAGGTCTTGCCCATTTCCAGCCCCTGCAGTATGTAGTTTGTGGTGCTGTTGAGGATCCCGCGGATCTCAGTGACCTGACACATCTTCAAATTTTCTCTGACGATGCTGAACACCGGTGTCCCGTCCATAACGGTGGTCTCAAACAGGAACTTGCAGTTGTTTTCCTTTGCCAGAGCCTCCAGCTCCTTGTAGTGCCATGCCAAAGGACCCTTGTTGGCACAGATAACGTGCTTGCCTCTCTTTAAGGCCGCCTTTACATGATCCGTCGCCATCTGCCCCGTAGCAAATTCCAGCGGAGTCATCTCCACCAGCACATCGTATTCTACGGCTTCCGCCACGTCCAGGGAATTCCTCTGGAGCATGGTCTCGGACATCTTGGGGAAAACCCCCGTATCCTGGATATTCTTCAAAACTCTCTCCAGGTCGATGCCCCAGGCATCTACCAGATTGCCCCTCGTCTTGGTGGTAATGGCTACCACGTTGACGGTAGTGTCGTATTTCTTCTCGATTTCTTCCCGCTTTTCCAAAAGCAGCTGTGCGAAGGACTGTCCTACGCTGCCGAACCCCAATAGAGCCACGTTGATCGTTTTCATATGCATTCTCCTCGTTAAAGTCACTGCGAAAAAATTGCATTGCAGCTGAAGCTGCGCCATTCTCGCATTTGAGCTGCGCGCAGTATCACAGATACCTGCCGCACATAAAAAATAAAGGTATGGAAAATTCCATACCTTTATTATAATGGCTTTTATTTGCCTACGCAAGTAGCGATTGCTTTTTCGTAGATATCAAGTCCTGCTTCCATCTGTTCATCAGTGATGCAAAGCGGTGCCAGGAATCTGATCACGTTGTTGTAGGTTCCTGCTGCTT
>JAUNBU010000076.1 GCA_030526925.1 Bacillota bacterium
AATGTAAAGGTCGTCGGCTCTCGCCTCCGGGCTCCTTTTGGCTTCCGGCAACAGCAATATCCCGCCGTTAAGGTCCCTGTAAAATTCCTTCGGCAGTTCCTCTGCTATCTTGTCCAGCATTTCATGGGCTTCATCCAATGTTACTGCAGCCATGTCTTTCTCCTTCCCCGGTTCAGTTCATCTTATGCTCTTCTACAGCCGTCTGCAAAAATCCTTCGATAGCCTTCAGCGGATCCTGTCTGTTGATGGTCAGCCTGATAAAAGGCTCTCTGCCGCCATTGATGGCAAGTCGTTCTCCGTATTGGTTGATCAGCTTCGCCATCATACCTTCCGCCAGCTTCGTACTTTCCCACAGCTTGAACAGTATCTTGTATCCCTGCTGCAAAATCTCGCTGATGCCTATCCTGCCTGCCATGGATCTGATCTTGGATATCTTGATCAGGTTCATGGTCTCCTGCGGGATCTCCCCGAATCTGTCCAGCAGCTCATCGATGATCTCTCTCTCGTCTTCATCGCTTTCGATGACGGCGATCTTCTTATACATCTGCAGGCGCAGCACTTCGTTTTCGATATATTTTTCGGAAATGATAGCCGGTATCGGTAGGCTGAATGCCGTCTCCTCCGGCGGTGACAGTGCGTCCTTGCCCTTCACATGGGCCACCGCCTCCTCCAGCATCTTACAGTACAGCTCATATCCCACGTTGAGCATGTGCCCCGATTGTTCCGTTCCCAGCAGGTTTCCTGCTCCCCGCAGCTCCAGATCCTTCATGGCGATCTTAAAGCCGGAGCCGAATTCCGTGAAATCCTTGATGGCCCGCAGCCGTTTCTCCGCAACCTCGCTTAGATTTTTGTCCCGCTTATACATCAGATAGGCGTAGGCCATCCGTCCCGAGCGACCTACTCTCCCACGCAGCTGGTAGAGCTGCGCCAGCCCGAACCTGTCTGAATCCAGGATGATCATGGTGTTGACGTTGGGAATATCCATGCCTGATTCGATGATTGTGGTGGAAACCAGTACGTTGTATTCTCCCGCCGCAAAGTCCATGATTATGTCCTCCAGCTGGCTTTCCCGCATCTTGCCGTGTCCCACTACCACAGATGCCTCCGGCACCAGCTGCTCTATTTCGCTGGCTGTGCGATTGATGGATTCCACCCTGTTGTAGAGGACGTACACCTGTCCGCCTCTTGCCAGTTCCTTCTCGATGGCATCCCTGATGATGAAATCGTCCTGCTCCATCACGTAGGTCTGGACCGGATACCGATCCTCCGGCGGCTCTTCGATGGTGCTCATATCCTTGATGCCGGAAAGGGACATGTGGAGAGTCCTCGGGATCGGCGTCGCCGAAAGCGTCAGCACGTCCACGTTGGCACGCAGCTGCTTGATCTTTTCCTTATGCTTGACGCCGAAGCGCTGCTCCTCGTCTACTACCAGCAGCCCCAGGTCTTTGAACTCCACGTCTTTGGAAAGGAGCCGGTGGGTCCCGATCACCAGATCGATGGAGCCCTTTGCCAGCCCGTCCAGTATCGCCTTCTGCTGAGATGCTGTCCTGAACCTGGACAGCATTTCTACCTTAAATGGAAACTTTTCGAACCGATCCTTCAATGTATAGAAATGTTGGTTCGCCAGCAGCGTGGTAGGCACCAGCACCGCCGCCTGCTTGCCGTCTGCAACGCACTTGAAGAGTGCCCTCGCCGCCACCTCCGTCTTGCCGAAGCCCACATCTCCGCAGAGGAGCCGGTCCATAGGCGTCCTGCTTTCCATATCCTTCTTGATCTCTTCTACGCATCTTATCTGATCATCGGTCTCCGTGAAGGGGAAGCTGGCTTCGAACTCACTCTGCCACACCGTATCCTCCGAAAAGGCGTATCCCTCCTGACTGAGCCTGGCAGCGGAGATCTTAAGCAGGTCCTCCGCCATGTCTGTGACCGCTGCCCGTGCCTTTGCCTTAGCGGTCTTCCACTCGTTTCCCGAAAGCTTATTGAGCCGCGGGCTGACGCCGTCGCCGCCCACGTATTTCTGCAGCATGCCCAGCTGATCCACCGGAATGTAAAGGGAGTCCTCCCCAGCGTACTTCACCTTAAGGTAATCCTTCTTGACACCTTGCACGATCAACTGCTCAATGCCTGTAAATTTGCCGATGCCGTGGCTCTCGTGTACCACGTAATCGCCTGTCTGAACGTCGGCAAAGCTTTTGATCTGCTGGCCCCGCGTCTTTTTCTTTTTCCTGCGAGTGGTCCTGTGGCCGCCGAAGATGTCGCCTTCCCAGATATAGCAGACCTTGTGATCTGTAAACTCCATGCCTGCCGTCAGCATCCCCTGCTTCAGCTTTACCTGCCCTTCCAGCCTTTCCCTGAGGAGAAACTCCTTCATGCTTTCCAGACGTTCCTTGCCGCTGCAGACGATGGTCACATCAAATCCTCTTGCCACATAACCTTCCAGGTCGCTCTTAAGCAGATCCATCCTGCCGTTAAAAACAGGCGCCTGTCTGCAGCTGACCGTGATAAGCTCAGTCAAAAAAGGTGCGTTTTTGATGGTAGATGCAAAGGGAGTGAAAATATATCCTTCCTTCTCGTAGAGGCGAAAGTAGTCCTTCTGCCCGGATAACGCCTGAAAGTCAGCGCCTATCCCCCTGCCTGCGGAAAGGATAGCTTCTATATCATCGGCACGCTCCTTTTCATGGACTTCGAGGGTCTCCAATATTCTGGCAGGATCGTCTATGAATATCTGCGGATCCTGCATGTAGTCCCACAGATACATGGTCTCTTCGTAAAAATAGTTTATGAACTTCTCCATATACTGAAGGTTCATCATATTGTCCAGATAATCCAAAAGCTGGGTCTGCCGCTGCTTCAGGTTGTATATAAGCTCCGTGCCGGGCTCCTTCTTTTCCAGCTTTTTGATCTGCCTGCCGTAGGCTTTATTGACGTTCTCCTTCGCCCTCTGAAAAATGATATCGTCCTTGACGATCTGTGAACACTGGTAGATGGCAACGTATTTCAAGGCTTCCACCGAACGCTGGGTGTCCGGATCGAATGTCCTGATAGAGTCTACCTCTGTATCGAAAAGCTCGATCCTATAAGGCAGATCGTTGTCCGGTGTGAAAATATCGATGATCCCGCCGCGGATGCTGTATTCTCCCCTGCTCTCGATCATGCCGACCCTCTCGTATCCCATGAAAGACAGCTTTTCCTTGATGTGGTCCAGGGGCACTTCGCTTCCTCTGGTGATTTCCACCACGTTTTCTTCAAAGATCTCTTTAGGCGGCAGCTTTTTGATGGCTCCGGTGACAGGTGCGATGACCGTGCACTCCTCGCCTCGTGTGACCGCCTTTAAGACCTTGAGCCTTTCCAGCAGATCGTCATTGCTCTTGGCTTCATATTGAATAAGCGCTTCTTCGTCAGGCGGCAGGATGTAGACGCTGCGGGTATCAAAAAAAGAAAGGTCCGTTGCCAATCGCTTTGCCCTGTTCAGCGTCGAAACCACAATCAGACTTTGACCTTTTTTCTCCCGGAGTATATGCGCTATGATAGGTGCGATCCTGCCTTCGGATGCCCCTGTGATGTTGATCATCCCTTTACTTGCCACTTTCGTCCTTTCCTGAAGAGTCCTGTTTAACATTATATCGATTCATGGCAAAATCTATGCCTTTTTCCAGAATGCATTCCGTCGCATCGGCGGCTCTGGCAATTGTTTCCGACAGCACCTGACCTTCCTTTTTGCCCACCTTGCCTGTGACGAACTCTTTCCAGTCCAGTCCGCCGCTCCTGCCGATACCGATCCTGACGCGGGGAAAATTCTCTGACTTGAGCTGATAGATCACCGATTTCATCCCGTTGTGGCTGCCGGAGCTGCCTTTCTTTCTGATGCGAAGGCTGCCCGTGTCCAGGTCCAGATCATCGTATATGACGATGAGGTTTTCCATGGGAACATCGTAGTAATCCATCACCTCTCTGAGGGATTCTCCGCTGAGATTCATATAGGTCTGGGGCTTTACCAGAAGAACCTTTTGGTCGGAAATGAATCCATCCCCGACCAAAGCCTTGTGTTTTATCTTATTCACTTTGATGTGGTTTTTCTCGGCAAGCCGGTCCACTACCATAAAACCCATATTATGGCGGGTCTTCTCGTAGCGTTTCCCCGGATTACCGAGACCTGCTATCACAAACATATGTCAAACCTCTCTTCGTCCCGTGATTACCCGGGCAACCTGCCCGTTGGCGCCCTGCGCCGGGCAAATGCCGGATCAGTCGAACAGCTTGCTGATGGATCCGTTGGTGAACACACGCATCATGGCCTCTGCAAAGAGCGGTGCTACCGACAGGATCTTCATCTTCTTCAGCAGTTTTTCTTCCGGGATAGGCACCGTGTTCAGAAGCACCAATTCCTCGATGGCAGAGCCTTCGATACGCTCTATTGCCGGTCCCGATAATACTGCGTGGGTGGAACATGCCATGACGGATTCCGCTCCCATATCCTTCAGTGCATTTGCCGCATTGGTGATGGTCCCTGCCGTGTCGATCATGTCGTCGATGAGGATACATGTCTTGCCTTCGATATCACCGATAATATTCATGATCTCGCTTTTATTTGGTTCCGGTCTTCTCTTATCAACGATGGCGATAGGCGCTCCAAGGGGCTGTGCCATATTCCTGGCTCTGGTAACGCTGCCGTGGTCCGGAGAAACTATGACCACATTTTCAAGTCCTTTTTCTACGAAGTACTTGGACAGTATAGGCATCCCCACCAGATGATCCACCGGGATGTTGAAATATCCCTGTATCTGTGCCGCATGAAGATCCATAGTCACCACTCTGTCAGCGCCTGCCGCAACCAGCAGATCTGCCACCAGCTTGGCTGTGATAGGATCTCTGGCCTTGGCCTTCCTGTCCTGTCTGGCATATCCATAATACGGGATGACAGCGTTGATCCTGCCTGCCGAAGCTCGCTTCATGGCATCGATCATAATCAACAGCTCCATAAGATTGTCGTTTACCGGGCTGCAGGTGGACTGAACGATGTAGCAATCCAGACCTCTTACGGTCTCCCACAGATTTACGGAAATCTCACCGTCGCTGAATTTGTTGACGGTTGCCCTTCCCAGAGGTTTTCCCATGATGGAAGCGATTTCTTCTGCCAGTTCCAGGTGCGAATTTCCTGCAAATACCTTGTAGTTTGAAAATGCACTGTTTTTCATTTGTTTCTCCTACCTCTACTTTCTCTGTTCCTTTGATGTTATTTCTTTAAGATGCCTCTCTTCTCTACCCAGCCTTCCAGGGATTTGCCTCTGGCTCTGGCTACGTAGAGGGCACCATCGGGTACGTCTCTGGTGATAGTACTTCCCGCTGCCACATAGGCTTCCTTGCCGATGTTGACAGGTGAGATCAGATTGGAATTGCAGCCGATAAAGGCACCGTCTTCTACCACGGAACGGTATTTCTTACTGCCGTCGTAATTGACGAATACCACGCCGCAGCCCAGATTCACCTTCTTGCCCACATCCGAATCTCCTATGTATGTGAGGTGGGATGCTTTGGACCCGTCGTCCATTTTGGAATTTTTCACCTCCACGAAATCCCCCACCTTGCAGTTGTTGCCGATATCGCTGTTTGGTCTCAGGTATGCGAAAGGACCTATGTTGGTCTCGTTGCCCACCTTGCTTTCCAGGATCACCGAACTCTGTATGGTAGTACCGTTTCCGATGGTCGAATCCTTGATGCGTGTGTTCTGCCCGATGAGGCAGTTTTCGCCGATGGTCACATCGCCTTCCAGGACCACACAAGGGTAGATGGTAGTCCCTTTACCGATTTTCACTCCTTCATCTATGTATGCCATCTTCACATCGATGAAATTGACTCCGGCTTCCATGTACGCCAGATTCCTTTCGATCCTCTTTTTTTCAAGTGCTTCGTATTCCGTAATGTTCATCTGTTTTCTCCTGCCCTTTGTTTTTCTATTGGATCGGCGAGCCGCCCGGCTGCCGGACTGCCGATTCTTTAGAACCGCCTGTCCTTTTCCAGGATCATTTCGCCCACCTTGTAGATATCTCCTGCGCCCATGGTGATCACCAGGTCGCCTTCTTCTGCGTTGTTGTAGACGAAGTTGGCTATCTCGTCAAAATCCTTGAAAAAATATACTTCCTTGGTTGGGTTGTTTTCTCGTATCTTGTTCATCAGCGTCTTGGAGCTGATCTTGTAGATGTTCTTCTCCCGCGCCGCATAGATCTCCGCCAGCACGATCTTGTCCGCTTCATCGAAGGACTCGGCGAAATCATCCAGCAGCGCCATGGTCCTGGTATAGGTATGAGGCTGGAACAAGCACCAAAGATTGTTGTGCTTCATATTGCGCACCGCCGATAATGTGGCTTTGATCTCCGTTGGATGGTGGGCATAATCGTCCACGATCTTTATCTGGTTCCAGGTCTTCCCCAGCACATCGAAGCGTCTCTGGGTCCCCTTGTACTCCATCAGGGTTTTAACGATATCCTCTACCGCCACGCCCAGCATATGGCAGCATGCAAAGGCGGACAGGGCATTGAGGATGTTGTGCTCTCCCGGTATGGAAAGCGCCATGTCACACAGCTTTTTGCCGCCGTGGTTCACCACGAATTCCGGCATCCCTTCACTGTTGAACTTGATGTCGCTGACGTAGTAGTCGCAGCTTTCGTTGAACCCGAAGGTCACCGCATTCGGTACATTGGCAATGACGCTCTTGACGAAAGGATTGGCGTCGTAAGCTATTACCGCTCCGTCCTCCGGTACCAGCTGGGCGAACTTTTCAAAGGAGCTGGCAATGTGCTCCACATCCTTGAAATAGTCCAGATGGTCCGAGTCGATATTGAGGATGATCTCGATCCTTGGCTTCAGCTCAAGGAAGCTGTCCATGTATTCGCATGCTTCCGTGACGAAGAACTGATCCTTGCCCACGTACACATTGCCGTTGATCTCCGAGAGGTTGCCGCCTACCAGAATGGTCGGCTCCTTGCCCGCATTCTTTAGAACTAAAGAAACCATAGACGTGGTCGTAGTTTTGCCGTGGGTCCCTGAAATAGCTATGCTGTTCTCATACCCGTCCATCAGTGCGCCCAGTGCCTGGGCTCTTGTGATGGCGGGGATACCCAGCTCCTGTGCCTTTGCAAGTTCAGGATTGTCGCTGCCCACTGCCGAGGAATAGACTACAAGATCCACTCCTTCTACGTTCTTCGCTCTATGGCCTAAAAATATATTGGCTCCATCTTCTATGAGCCTCTCCGTAATGTCGCTTTCCCGCATGTCCGATCCGGATACCTGATACCCTCTGGAAAGCAGGATCTCCGCTATAGCAGATAATCCGATACCTCCGATGCCGATACAGTGTATCCTCTTATACTCCGGCAAATTTATCATCTATACGCCTCCATATTCATAGATAATAGGATTATACCATATTTATCTTTAAAAATGCGTTGTTATCTAAAAAAATATGATATAATTCCCCTATAATGTGAGGTGCTTATGAAGAGAAGTCACAGAGTGGGAGCCATTTGCCAGATCCTGACCGAAGCTCCCGAAAAATTATTCGGTCTCAACTATTTCTGCGATATGTTCTCAGCTGCCAAGTCCAGCATCAGCGAGGACATCAGCGCTGCCAAGGCAGCGGTCCTGGCTACGGGGAACGGCTACATTGAGACCATCCCCGGCGCCGCCGGAGGCGTCAAGTACGTCCCCGACATTTCCCCGGAAAAGATCAGAGATGTGCAGGAAAACCTTTGCAATATGCTGAAAGAGGAACGCCGCATACTGGGCGGCGGGTTCCTTTACACGTCAGACATCATGTATGACCCCGCCGTCGTCAAGGACATGGCACGGATATTTGCCAGGAGATTCCGGGATTCGGGCGCCGACTATATAGCGACCATCGAAACCAAAGGGATCCCGGTTGCCTTTATGACTGCCCACCTGCTCAACATTCCCGTCATCGTCATACGAAGGGAAACAAAGATATCCGAAGGCGCAACCGTAAGCATCAACTACTTCCCCGGCTCCTCGGAACGGCTCCAGAAGATGTCCATTTCCAAACGGGCTGCAGCTCCCGGATCCAAGGTGCTTATCATCGACGATTTCATGCGGGGCGGCGGCAGCATCAAAGGCATTGCCGAGATCGTCTCGGAAGTGGATAACGAGGTCGTAGGCATAGGCGTTGCCATCGCCAACATAGAGCCTCAGAAGAAGAAGGTCAGCGACTATTTCCCTATCGTCTATCTGGGAGAGGTAGACGAGGCAACCAAGTCGGTAACAGCTTTGCCGAATTGTCAGATTTTTTAAAATTTACTTGTTTGCTCAATTATTCTATTGTATAATAGGGGTAACCATATTGAAAAGATACGGCACGAAAGGCGGTACTACACATGAACATTACTGACGTACGAATTCGCAAAATCAACGATGAAGGGAAAATGAAAGCTGTCGTCTCCATTACCTTTGATGATGAATTTGTTGTGCACGATATCAAAATCATCGAGGGGCAAAATGGGCTTTTCATCGCCATGCCTAGCAGAAAAATGGGCGAAGGAGACTTTAGAGACATTGCCCATCCACTGGTTTCCGAAACCAGAAACAAGATCCGTGATGCGATCTTCGCAGAATATGAGAAGGTTCTCTCTGAAAGAGCTGTAGAAGCGGAAAGCGCTCCTGAAGAGGTTCCTGCCGAAGCTCCTGTTGAAACTTCTATGGACGAGTAGCATCATTCGGAAACAACGACGAAAAAACCCGGTGGATCATTCCACCGGATTTTTTTGTCTACTCCACAGTCGCGACTCTGATCAAGTTGGTGGTCCCCGATACCTGCAGCGGCATGCCTGCGCTCA
>JAUNBU010000257.1 GCA_030526925.1 Bacillota bacterium
CAGTGCTGTAAAACGCCTTCTGCATGGAGCGCAGCGTCACGGAATTGACCACGTTTTCATTGGACTTGCCCGCCACCTGCTCCAGCACCTTACTTACCGCCTTAGGATGGATGGTCTCGGCGCTGCCCTTTAAGGTGATTCCGAAGCTCATGAGAAACGTCTTCAACTGTCGCAGCTTTTCCTGTTCCGGTTTTTCGTGCACCCGGTATACGAAGGGCATCTCCATCCAGTAGAAATGCTCCGCCACCGTTTCGTTGGCCAAAAGCATAAATTCTTCGATCAGCTTGTTGGCGCTCCTCCTCTCGGTGGTCTCGATATTCACCGGTATCCCCTGCTTGTTCAGTGTGATATACGCCTCATCAAGGTCGAAGTCCAGGCTACCTCTGTCGTATCTGTTCCGACGCAGCAAAAGTGCCAGCTCATTCATCAAAAACAGCTCTTCTTTGATGTGAGCGTACTTTTCTCCCATCTCTCTATCATCGTGTTCCAAAAGATCCGAAATATCATCGTAGACCAGCCGTTCACAGGAATTGATAACGCTTTCATAGATTTCATGGCTGATTACCACGCCTTTATCCGTGATCTCCATATCTATGGAAAGGGCAAGCCTGTCCTCCTTCGGATTGAGGCTGCATATGTCGTTGGAAAGCTCCCTGGGCAGCATGGGGATGACCTGATCCAAAAGGTATACGCTGGTCCCCCGCTTCAGGGCTTCCTTATCCAAGGGCCCGTCCTCTCTCACGTAATGGGCCACGTCAGCGATATGGACCCCCAGCAGGTAATTGCCGTTTGACAGCCCTTTTATGGAAACGGCATCGTCGAAGTCCTTTGAGTCGGCTCCGTCGATGGTAAAAATCTTCTCCTGGCGCAGGTCACGTCTTCCTGTCAGATCTTGCTGACGAATCCCGCGCTTTTTCATGGCCTTGCCTTCGGCGTTCACTTTGCTTGGAAAGCTGTCCCGCATATCGTAGCTTCTGGCGATGGCCTTGATGTCGCCGCCCGGCTGACCGCCTCTGCTGATGATTTCGGTTATACGGCCTTCGGCGCTGTCGTGCTTATCGGGATAGCGGGTTATCTGCACCACCACCTTGTCGCCTCTCTGTGCGCCGGAGAAATCCTTTTTTCTCACGAAGATGTCTTCCCTGTATTTCCTGCTCTCGGGGATCACAAAGCCGAACTTCTTACTCTTTTCAAATGTCCCCACCACCTCCGTAATGTTCCTGCTTAAAACTGCCGTGATTATTCCTTCGGGGGAATCCTTCCACAGAGCTTCCGGGATCAGATCGACCTCCACCACATCTCCGTTCATGGCGCCATTTATGCTGCCGGCCCCGATGAAAATGTCACGCTCCAGCTCATGGCATGTCACAAAACCAAAGCCCTTCCTGTGCTTTTCCAATGTCCCCGTATACCGTTTTCTTCTCTTTTTCTTTGCCATCCTGTAGCTCCCCTTTCTTCCTGACTATCATCATACAGCATAAAAGGTGGCTGCGCCACCTTTTATCCACTGAGTTTCTGCTTTTTAATTGTTTCGCGTCTCTGACTCTTTGGTGTCT
>JAUNBU010000077.1:0-1292 GCA_030526925.1 Bacillota bacterium
TGGGAATGTAAGACTAAATTCTGTGCAGACTGGAATTCTCTTTTTCATTCAACAATTTGAAATTTTTCTGCGAAAAAGGCTTGACATTTGCTGGAAAATAACGTATGATATAACAAAATATTCCATGAAACACAAGAAACAGCCCTTCCCCGAATTTTTTCCTTGACCTGCGACCCATTATGGAGTATTATTAAAAAAGAACAAATGTTCCTGAAGAGATTCCCGATATGGAGGTAGAATAAAATGGCAACCAATAAAAGCGATATCAAGAGCGCACAGCTCACAAGCAGCGAAGACAGAGAAAAGGCTTTGCAGAACGCGCTGAACCAGATCCAGAAGCAGTTCGGCAAGGGTGCTGTCATGAAGCTGGGAGATGACAACGCCAAGATGAACATAGAAGCCATTTCCACCGGCTCCATGAGCCTTGATCTGGCAACAGGAATCGGTGGAGTTCCCAGAGGCAGGATAGTAGAGGTCTTCGGACCGGAGTCCTCCGGTAAGACAACGCTCACTTTGCATATCATAGCAGAAGTGCAGAAGACAGGCGGCAGAGCGGCGTTCATAGACGCAGAGCACGCCCTTGACCCGGAGTATGCCAAGAATCTGGGCGTGGACGTAGACGAGCTTCTGGTGTCCCAGCCCGATTACGGAGAGCAGGCGCTGGAGATCGCAGAGATGCTGGTGCGTAGCGGAGCTGTAGACCTGGTAGTAGTTGACTCGGTGGCGGCGCTGGTTCCGAAACATGAGATCGACGGGGCCATGGGCGATGCTACGGTAGGCGCACAGGCCAGGCTCATGTCCCAGGCGCTGCGAAAGCTGGCAGGCGTCATCAATAAGACCAATACCACCATCATATTCATCAACCAGCTGAGAGAAAAGATCGGCGTCATGTTCGGCAATCCCGAAACTACCACAGGCGGCAGAGCCTTGAAGTTCTTCTCTTCCATGAGGATCGACGTGCGAAGGATCGAGAGCATCAAATCCGGCGACCAGGTGCTGGGAAACAGGACCAAAGCCAAGATCGTCAAGAACAAGGTGGCGCCTCCGTTCAAGCAGGCGGAATTCGATATTATGTATGGCAAGGGCATCTCCAGAACGGGTGATGTGCTGGACTGCGCCGTGGAAGAGAAGATCGTAGAGAAAGCAGGATCATGGTACAGCTTCGAAGGCGACAGGATCGGCCAGGGAAGAGAAAACGTCAAGGACTTCCTCGAAAACAATCCGGAGATCCTGGACAAGGTCGAAGGCTTGCTGCTTGACACCCTGAAGAAAAAGGAACCGGCGCAGGAAGA
>JAUNBU010000077.1:1392-8731 GCA_030526925.1 Bacillota bacterium
TGGAGGTGATAATATGGAAACAGCCAAGATTTTTGAAAATGGACGCAGCCAGGCGGTACGACTTCCCAAAAAGTATCGCTTTTCAGATGATGAAGTTATCGTACACCGATTAGGTGATGCTGTGATGCTCCTGCCGAAGGGATCTTCATGGCAGACATTTTTAGACGGTATAAACGGATTTACCGATGATTTCTTTGACGACGGAAGAGATGAAGACATTCCTGTAACAAGGAGCGGATTATGACATATATGCTCGACACCAATATCTGCATTTATGCAATAAAAAACAAGCCAGAAAAGGTTTTACTTAAAATCAGAGAAAAAATAAATGAAGGTCTTTGCATATCGTCAATCACGTTGGCAGAGTTGCATCACGGCGTCGAGAAAAGCAAGTACCCTGAAAAAAACATGATGGCGCTTATTCGCTTTTTATCTATTTTAGAAGTACTCCCCTTTGATGATTTGTCCGCTGTAGAGTATGGCAGGATTTGCGCTGACCTACAAAAGAAAGGGATACCGATCGGTACTATGGATATGTTGATTGCCGGGCATGCAAAGGCTATGGGGATGGTTTTAGTGACCAACAACATCCGCGAGTTTGAGAGAGTCCAGGGACTTGAATTGGAAAACTGGGCAGAATAACTCTCTGGTAAATCTCTAACTATTCAGAATTGAAATTTATTGCTATGAAGCCCTTGCAATGTTATAATACTACTATCGTTACAAAAAATTTTAGGGAGGTCTTATTCAGATGAAGGGCTATAAGAGCGAAAACATAAGAAACATTGCACTTGTAGGACACGGCGGCTGCGGGAAAACCACATTTTTGGAAGCTGCACTGTTGGCAACAGGTGTGATCAACAGGCTTGGTAGAGTAGAAGACGGAAATACGGTTTCCGACTACGACAAAATGGAGATCGAAAAAGGATATTCCATCAGTACGTCCATCGTACCGGTAGAATACAAGAATGTAAAAGTTAATTTCATAGACACTCCGGGATTTTTCGATTTTGTCGGAGAAGTGAATTCAGCACTGAGAGCGGTAGAGGCTGCTGCCATCATCGTTGATGCGTCTTCCGGTATCCAGGTGGGAACCGAGAAGGCATGGAATTCTTGCAGACAGTTCGGTATCCCGAAGTTTTTCCTCATCAATAAGACCGATAAGGAAAACGTAGACGTGGCAAACACCATCGAAGAGTTAAAGGATAAATTCGGCACATCCGTAGTGACCTTGGACGACAAGGATGCTCTTACGGAAGCCATCGCAGAGACCGATGAAGAACTGATGGAGAAGTATTTCGCAGGTGAAGAATTTACCGACGAAGAATTCAACAGAGGTCTTTCCCGCGGGATCGGCGCCGGAGACATCGTTCCTGTGCTTGCCTGCTCCGCAATGACGGGAGAAGGCGTCAAGGAAGCTCTCGAAAAGTTCATCGACCTGGTTCCGAAGGCAGCGGATCATGAAGCATACGCCGCCAAGAACGATAAGGACGAAGATATAGAAGTCAAGCTGGATCCGGCAGGCAAGCCGGCAGCATTCGTATTCAAGACCATTGCAGACCCGTTCCTGGGTAAGATCTCTCTGGCAAAGATCATTTCCGGCACGCTGAAAGCCGGACAGGAGATCTACAATGCACGTGCAGAGAAGGCAGAGAAGCTGGGCGCCATGTTCTTCATGAGAGGAAAGACTCAGGAAGACGCCCCATCGGCAGAGGCAGGCGACATCATCGCCATCGCCAAGCTGCAGTTTACCAAGACCGGAGATACCCTTTGCGACAAGGCGAACATTATCGCATTCCCGCCTGTTGACTTCCCGACGCCGTCACTCTATCTGGCAGTAGAGCCGGCCAAGAAGGGCGACGACGAGAAAGTCGGAACAGGCTTGAACAAGCTGATGGAAGAAGACCCTTCCTTCAAGCTGGAGCGAAACATAGAAACACACCAGACTCTGCTGGGCGGACAGGGAGAGATCCAGCTGAACATCATTACATCTAAGCTGAAGGATAAGTTCGGCGTGGATGTTGTGACCGTACCGCAGAAGATCGCATACAGAGAAACTATCAAAGGAACGTCTGACGTTCAGGGCAAGCACAAGAAACAGTCCGGCGGAGCAGGACAGTACGGCGACGTACACATCAGATTCTCCCCATCACAGGAAGAATTTGAATTCTCCGAAGAGCTGTTCGGAGGAGCCATCCCGAAGAACTACGTTCCTGCAGTAGAGAAGGGGCTCAGAGAATCCATGGAAAAGGGTCCTTTGGCAGGCTGTAAGGTAGTGAACATAAAGGCAGTCCTTTACGATGGATCATATCATGATGTAGACTCCAACGAGATGGCATTCAAGATCGCAGCATCCTTGGCATTCAAGAAGGGTATTGCAGAAGCAAAACCATGCCTGCTTGAACCTGTTATGAAGCTGGAGATCACGGTGCCTGACGATTACATGGGCGACGTTATGGGTGACATGAACAAGAGAAGAGGCAAGATCCTCGGTATGGAGCCGCAGGCAGGCGGCGGACAGAAGCTGATGGCAGAAGCGCCGCAGGCTGAGCTGTTCGACTATGCTGTGGTTCTCAGATCCATGACTCAGGCGCGAGGAAGCTTCGTCATGAACTTTGAACGATATGAAGAAGTTCCGGCTCAGATATCACAGAAGATCATCGCAGAGCATCAAGCAGAGCAGGAAAGCAAATAGACTGCTTTAGCCGGAGCCCACGATGACCGGAGTCCTGCGACATTACGACTACGAAAAGAGCTGCTTCCTTTTGATGCAGCTCTTTTTTAACGGATGCGATCCCTCGGATGCGGCGGGCGAAACAAATATAAGATGGTTGGTAGGGTCATTGGGGTCTACAGAACCAAATGGATCTATCGAAGCGATCGGATCGGAAGAAAGGCGGAAACATGGCAAAGAAAAACAAGACGGTGTTCGTGTGCCAGGAATGTGGCTACGAAAGCTCCAAATGGATGGGCCAGTGCATCTGCGGCGCATGGAACAGCATGGTAGAAGAAAAGGTCATCGACCTGGACACTGAGGACAAACGCAGAAGGACATCTACCCGCGAAACCTCTGCAGGCAACGCCAACATCCGAGCAGGGAAACCGGAGCGCCTTTCCCAGGTGGCTTCCGGTGAGAAAGAACGGATCGACACAGGGATCGGCGAGCTCAACAGAGTGCTGGGAGGCGGTCTTGTTCCCGGATCCCTAACTCTGATTTCAGGAGAACCGGGCATCGGTAAATCCACCATCATCATCCAGGCGGCAGCCAGGATCGCAGAGAAAAAGGGCGTAGTCCTCTACGTTTCGGGGGAGGAATCGGAGGAGCAAATCAAGATGAGGGCAGACAGGGTCTGCGGCAATCTTTCCAACGATTTGTTCATTCTGGCAGAGACCAATATGGAGAACGTCAGCCAGATATGTCAGCAGCTGCAGCCGGTATTTCTCATCATTGATTCCATCCAGACCATGTATACAGCCGACCTTGATTCGGCGCCCGGCAGCGTTTCTCAGGTGCGTGCCTGCGGAAACGAGCTGATGCGGATAGGCAAGGTCAGCAATATCCCGGTGTTCATCGTCGCCCACGTGACCAAAAGCGGGGATCTGGCTGGCCCCAGGATCGTAGAGCACATGGTGGACTGCGTACTCAGCTTTACGGGAGATCGGAGCCACGAGATGCGCATCCTGAGGGCGCAGAAAAACAGATTCGGCACCACCAGCGAGATCGGCGCCTTCGAGATGGCAGAATCCGGATTGATAGAGATCGAAAATCTGTCGGGAACACTTCTGGAGGAAATGGATAAGGGCAGCGAAGGGGCCGTAGCCACGGCTGTCTACGAAGGGACAAGACCATTGATCCTGGAAGTCCAGGCACTCACCTCTCCTACCAATATCGGCTTTGCCAGAAGGACCTCACTGGGCGTGGAAAATTCCAGGCTCAACATGATCCTGGCGGTGCTGGAAAAGAAGATGGGGCTTTCCCTCATCAATCAGGACGTTTACGTCAACATCGTCGGCGGCATCAGACCGGAAGGGACCTACACCGATCTGGCGGTAGCCTTGGCAGTGTACTCATCATACAAAGGCAAGGCCCTGGGAAGCAAGACTCTGGTATTAGGCGAGATCGGTCTGACAGGCGATCTGCGTGCCGTGCAGAACGGCGAAAAGATCCTGAAGGAAGCCGCCAGGCTGGGCTTCGAGCGGATCATCATGCCGGTGAGAAATGCGGAGAAGCTGCGAAAACCCGTTGCTGCCATCAACGCAGCCAGGCGGGACCAGCAGTCAGAAACCCTTAAAGTCATCGGCATCCGCAACATCACAGAAGTGCAGAAGCTGCTGTAATATCAGTTTGCCAATATACAGCAAAATCACTTTAAACCGATAAAAGAATACATCAAAAGTACTTGACCTCGGGCTATCCCGGGGTTTATGATTTTTTTGAAGGGAGGGATGCTTATGGGAAAGAAAACAGAGAAGAAAAAATTTTCGGAGGAGATGAAGCAGCAGATGATCCGCAATCTGTGCGATTTCGTCGCCATCGAAAGCGTCTCAAGCGATTCGGAGAAAATACGGGAAGCCATGGACTTTATCCTGGACCTGGCAGCAGACATGGGACTACGGAGCCAGCGCCTGCTGGACGGACAGATCGGTATCGTAGAGATCGGTCGGGGCGGAGAGACCCTGGGGATCCTGGCACATTTGGATGTAGTGCCCGCAGGAGATAGAACCCTTTGGGAAACGGAGCCCTTCCGGGGAACCATCAGAAACGGCAGAGTCTACGGTAGGGGAACGCTGGACGACAAGGGGATGATCGTTGCAGCCCTTTACGCCATGAAGCAGGTACAGGATTCGGGCATCCCGCTGAAAAAGACCGTGCGCCTCATCATCGGCACTCAGGAGGAAGTGGCGTGGACCGATATGGGCGACTATGTGGAACGCTATACGCTTCCCGACTACGGCTTTTCGCCGGACGGCGAATATCCCATCTGCAACATCGAAAAGGGTGTGCTGGATGTGTTGCTGGAGTTTCCCATGGAGGGGCCGGTGTCCGGAATCCATCCGGAAGAATCAGGGCTCACGGATGCAGAGCCCGCAGTGGTGTCTTCGGTGCTTCCGGCTATCGCAGAGATCCATGCGGGGGAAAGCAGCAATACAGTTCCCGGCAGGGCGGTGGCATATCTGGATACGGGAGAAGAAGTGGTCGCAACGGGAAAGGCGGTCCATTCCTGCCAGCCGGAGCGGGGCGAAAATGCCATATTTGCCCTGGCGGACAAGGCAGAGTCCATGGAACTTTCTCACGGCAAGGCTTATGAACTGCTTCTGTGGGTGAGAGACGCCTTCCTGGATATGACAGGGACTGCTCTGGGACTGGCAAGCGAGACCGAATACTACCAGGGCGAATACGTCCACAGGAACATCTTTTGCCCGACGGTCCTCAGCGTGGAAAAGGGGCTGGCCAGGCTCAATGTCAACGTCAGGTTTCCTTACGGGGAAGACCCGCAGAGGCTGGCAGATGGGCTGGAGCGCTGCAGCAAAGAGCTGGGCGGGAGGATCCTTTCTTGCGAGAGCCTTCCGGCGGTTTTTGTCAGCAGGAAGCGCCCGTTTCTTAAGGCCTTTGCAGAGGCATACGAGGAAGTGACGGGGCTTACCAATGAGTTTGCATTAGCCTACGGCGGCTCCTATGCCAAAGCCATGCCCAACATCGTTTCCTGGGGGCCTATATTTCCGGGGGAGGAAGACACATGCCACGAACCCAACGAATATCTTGCTATTGAGAGCTTCGTGAAGAATGCGGAAATCTTTACGAGGACCATTGAAAAAATAGCTCTGTCTGAGCAGAGCTTCAAGTAGGAAGGAGGAAAAAATGAAAGTTTTAGACTTAGTCTGGACCACAATGGAAGACTGGGGCGAAAGTGTTCAACTTAATTACGGAATCTTTTGTCTTATACCTATCCTGATCATCCTTGCCCTGGCATTGTGGAAAAAGGACACGTTCCTTGCCCTGATGGGCGGGATCATCGTCGCCTTTCTCATGGCGGCAAAGTTCAACCCCATCATCGCATTGGGGCTGTTTATGGATCAGGGGTATGTGACACTCTGCGATGACGGCACCGTATGGATACTTCTGGTCTGCGGACTGTTCGGAGGAATGATCGCACTGATGACCGAATCAGGAGGTATTTTAGGATTTTCCGGACTGGCAGGAAAACTGCTGAAGAGCAGGAAAAAGACCATGATCGGCACCTGGATATTGGGTATCATCGTGTTCGTGGATGACTACCTCAACTGTCTGGCAGTAGGCGCTGCAGTGAGACCGCTTGCCGACGAGCACAGAGTATCCAGAGAAATGACAGCCTATATCATCAATTCCACCGGAGTTACGGTGTGTGCCATCGTGCCGATCTCCACCTGGGGCGCTTTCATGAGCGGTTTGATGGAGGAGTCGGGCATGACGGGAGGACTGTCGGCCTTCTCGGCATACTGTCACGCTATCCCGTATATGTTTTACGCCATCGTGGCTGTCATCGTCGTGCCGCTGGTATGCATGGGGATCCTGCCGAAGTTCAAGAACATGAGGGCGGCAGAAGAGAGGGCCATGTCCACGGGAGAAACGCTGTCTCCTGAATCCAAGGCAGCATTGGTGGAAGGGCTGGAGGATGAAAAGCGATTCGAAGGCAAGAAATGCCGCGCCATCAACTTCATCGCACCGATAATCCTAACGGCGCTCTTGACGATCTTGACGGAAGACATGGTAGTGGCGCTGTTGTTCTCCATCGTTCTCTGCTTCATACTCTACATACCGCAGAGGCTGATGAACGTGAAGGAGTTCTGCTCCAACTTGATGAAGGGGCTGACCGATATGTTCCCTGTGCTGGTGATCATCATCCTGGCGTACATGTTGATAGATGTCAACGAAATGCTGGGGCTCAACGACTACGTTGTGACCATCTGCGAGGCAGCCATCAGTCCTAAGCTGTTCCCGTTCATCATATTCGTTGGGATCGGACTTTTGGCGTTCGCATCTGGATGCTTCTGGAGTCTGGCGGCCATCGCCTTCCCGATCATCGCACCTGTATGCACCTCCATGGGAATCGATCCGTTCCTTTGCGCCGGCGCCATAGTATCGGCAGTTGCCTTTGGCGGGCACATCTGCCTCTACTCCGACACGGTAATACTGACAGGAGCGGCAACGCAGGTAACCAATGCGGAATACTTCAAGACCTCCGCACCGATCGTAGCTGCTTATCCGTTCGCCATCGGAGCCATCCTGTTCCTCGTCGCAGGAGTAATTATGTGCTAAGGAGTTTATGCCTCCGCCAATTGTAGATTAAATCAGAGAAAA
>JAUNBU010000078.1 GCA_030526925.1 Bacillota bacterium
TTCCTGGTAGAGGGAGATTCCGCAGGCGGCAGCGCCAAGCAGGGCAGAGACAGGATGCGTCAGGCTATCCTGCCCCTCAGAGGTAAGATCCTCAACGTGGAAAAGGCACGCCTTGACAGGATATTGAATTCCGACGAGATAAAGAACATGATCACAGCCTTCGGCTGCAACATCGGTCCGGAATTCGACGAGTCCAAGCTGCGCTACCATAAGATCATCATCATGACAGATGCGGACGTGGACGGCGCCCATATCAGGACGCTGCTGCTTACATTCTTCTATCGGTATATGACACCTCTCATCGAGCGAGGCTACGTTTATGCTGCCCAGCCGCCGCTGTTCCAGGTGAAGAAGGGCAAGGAGGTCTACTACACCTATTCGGAAAAGGAACAGGAAAAGCTGATGAAGGAGCTGGAGGACAAGCCGGGCAAGGCGGACATCCAGCGTTACAAGGGCCTTGGCGAAATGGACTTCCACCAGCTTTGGGAAACCACCATGGACTACAAGACCAGGACCCTGGTACAGATAACCGTAGATGATGCGGCAGCGGCCGACGAGATATTTACCACCCTCATGGGCGACAAGGTACAGCCGCGAAGACAGTTCATCGAAGCAAACGCCGCACTGGCAAAGCTTGATATATAATTGGGAGGAGTTAATTAAATGCCAAATTTGTTAGAAGATCAGAAACTGATCCAACATGAGATACACGACGAAATGAAAAACTCCTACATCGACTATGCCATGAGCGTCATCGTAGGAAGAGCGCTCCCCGATGTGAGAGACGGGCTGAAGCCTGTCCACAGAAGGATATTATACGGCATGAGCGGACTGGGAGTTACGCCTGATAAACCATTCAAGAAATCAGCGCGTATCGTCGGCGAAGTAATGGGTAAGTATCACCCTCACGGTGACAGCTCCATCTACGACGCCATGGTACGACTGGCACAGGACTTTTCCACCAGATACATGCTGGTGGACGGACACGGCAACTTCGGCTCCGTGGATGGAGACGGCGCTGCCGCCATGCGTTATACGGAAGCTAGGATGTCCCCATTCTCACTGGAGATGATCCGGGACATCGATAAAGATACGGTCGATTTCATGCCAAACTTCGACGAAGAAGAAAAGGAGCCGGTGGTACTTCCCGCCAGATTCCCGAATCTTCTGGTCAACGGCAGCAACGGTATCGCCGTAGGTATGGCGACGTCCATACCGCCTCATAATTTAAAGGAAGTCATCGACGCTACGGTCAAGATGATCGACGACGAAGACTGCACCATCGACGATCTTATGAACATCGTCAAGGGACCTGACTTCCCTACGGGCGCTCAGATCCTTGGCAAAAAAGGCGCCAAGGAAGCCTACAGGACAGGGCAGGGCAAGGTTTTGGTGCGTGCGGTCGCAGACATCGAAGAGACAGACAGAGGACGTTCACAGATAATCATCAGCGAGATCCCTTTCCAGGTCAACAAGGCAAGACTTCTGGAGAAGATCGGCGAGCTGGTGAGAGACAAGCGCATCGACGGCATCTCCGCCATCCGGGACGAGTCCAACCGCAACGGCATGAGGATCGTCATCGAGCTGAAGAAGGACGCCAACCCGCGGATCACCCTGAACCGCCTTTACAAGCATACACAGCTCCAGGAAAACTACAGCATGATCATGATCGCGCTGGTAAACGGCCAGCCCAAGATCCTGAACCTGTATGAAATCCTGGAGGAATACCTGAAGCACCAGAAGGAAGTAGTAACCAGGAGGACCCAGTTCGACCTGAAGAAGGCGGAAGCCAGAGCCCATATTTTAGAAGGCCTCAGGATCGCCTTGGACAACATCGACGAGATCATCAAGATCATCCGTGCCAGCTACAACGACGCCAAAGAAAAGCTGATGGAAAAGTTCGGTCTTTCGGAGATCCAGGCTCAGGCCATCTTAGACATGCGTCTTGCAAGACTCCAGGGACTGGAACGAGAAAAGATAGAAAACGAATACGACGAGCTTTGCAAAAGGATCGCCTACTATAAGCAGCTGCTTGCCGACGAGAAGATGCTCATGGGCGTCATCAAGGAAGAACTGCTGGAGATAAAAGACAAGTACGGAGACAAGAGACGAACTAAGATTTCCGCCGGCATCGACGATATGGACGAGGAAGACCTGATCGAAGAGAAGCAGGTAGCCATCACCCTGACCCATCTGGGCTATCTGAAGCGGATCCCTGCTGACACCTATAAGACCCAGAGGCGCGGCGGCAAAGGAATCACAGGGCTCACCACCAGGGAAAACGACTTCGTGACAAACCTGATCATGACTTCCACCCACGACAATCTCATGTTCTTTACCAACACAGGTAAAGCCCATAAGATCAAGGCCTACGAGATTCCGGAAGCCACCAGGACAGCCAAGGGCACACCTGCCATCAACTTCCTGAATCTGATGCAGCGGGAGAGGATCACCACGGTTATCCCGTTCAAGGATTTCAGAGACGATAAATACCTGATCGCCGTCACCAAGAACGGGACCATCAAGAAGACGGCCATCTCTCAGTTCGACACCAACAGGAAGACAGGCCTCATCGCCATCACCCTTAAGGACGGCGACGAGCTGGTAGGCATCAAGCAGACCAGCGGCAGCGACAACGTGATAATAATAACCAAAAACGGCAAATGCATCTGCTTTTCAGAAGACGACGTGCGTCCAATGGGCAGGATCGCCGGCGGCGTGCGCGCCATCAAGCTGGAGGACGACGACGAAGTTGTTTCCATGGAGCTTGTCCAGCCGCACGAAGAGCTGCTGGTAGTTACCAGTAAGGGCTATGGAAAGAGGACATCCGTCGAAGAGTACAAGGTCCAGGCGCGAGGCGGCAAGGGGCTTCTCACATACGACAAGAGCAAGTTCAAGAAGACAGGTAATCTCATAGGCGCCCGGGTAGTGGATAAAGACGACGAGATATTGCTCATAAACTCAGACGGCGTCATCATACGCATAGAAGCAGGCGATGTCTCCAAGCTGGGCAGAGCAACCCAGGGCGTGAAGATCATGCGGACCGACCAGGAGACGGAGATAATCTCCATGGCCAAGGTGATCCGCGAGGAAGAGCACGCAGAGGACGCCAAGCTGGCCCTGGCACAGAAAGAAAAGAAAGCCAAGGAAAAAGCCGACGACGGAACGGAGCAGACTGCCTTCGATCTGGATAAGGCAGACGAGAAAGAGCCGACAGAATAAAGGCTCAAGAGAACCGACAAAATAAGACCGAGAGGAACCATAATATGAAACGTGTTTTTTCAGGCGTACAGCCTACAGGAAATATTCACATCGGAAACTATCTGGGAGCCCTGCGGCAGTTCGTGGAGCTGCAGGAGGACAATCAATGCATCTACTGCATCGTGGACCTCCACTCCATCACCGTGCCCCAGGATCCCAAGGAGCTGCGTAAGCACATCCTGGATGTGGCAGCCCTTTACCTGGCAATCGGCATAGACCCGAAGAAGTCCATCATCTTCGTCCAGTCCGACGTCAGCGGACACGCAGAGCTTTCCTGGATACTCACCTGCAATTCCTATACGGGAGAGCTTTCCAGGATGACCCAGTTCAAGGACAAGAGCCGAGGCAAGGAAAGCGCACCTGCCGGGCTGTTCACCTATCCGATCCTGATGGCAGCGGATATTTTGCTGTACGATACGGACATCGTGCCTGTAGGCAGCGACCAGAAGCAGCACATCGAGCTGTGCCGAGACATCGCCATCCGCATCAACAACACCATCAAGAAGGATACCTTCGTGGTGCCCGACGGCAGATTTCTCAAGGAAGGCGCTCGCATAATGGCGCTGGATGAGCCGACAGCCAAGATGAGCAAAAGCGCCGAGAACATCCACAGCCGCGTTTCCCTGCTGGATGAAGATAACAAGATAAAGAAATCCATCATGCGCGCCACCACCGACTCCGACGGAGAGATACGCTTCGATCCGGCAGGAAAGCCGGGCGTCAGCAATCTGCTGAACATATACAGCGCCTTTTCCGGTAAATCCGTGGAAGACATCGTGGCAGCCTTTGCAGGCAAGGGCTACGGCGACTTCAAGAAGGAGCTGGTGGTCCTCACCCAGGAAGCCATGGCTCCCATCAAGAAGAACTTCGAAGAGATCAGAGAGACGGAAGAACTGAAGGACATCCTGCGGGACGGCGCTGAGCGGGCATCCGCCATCGCCGAAAAAACCATGAAACGAGTCAAAAACAACTTCGGATTGGGATTTTAAAAAGGAGAACAGGCAAGCATGAACTTTCAAGAACGAGAATTTATCCCGGTCCTGCTGGGCGGGGACATCAATACCTACAGCGTAGCCAGAGCCTTTTACGAAGCCTACGGTGTCAAATCCCACGTCTTCGGCAAATTCAGGACAGGCCCTAGCTACAAAAGCCACATTACAGAATACGAATGGAATGTAGCCATCGATCAGGAAGACTACTTTCTGGAGCGCATGAACCGCTTCGCTGCAGAAAATCAAAACAAGAAGATCCTGCTCATCGGCTGCGGCGACAGCTATGTAGCCCTGGCAAGCAGGCTCAGGGAAAAGCTGGCAGACAACATCATCGCGCCGTATATCGACTTTCAGCTGATGGACAGCCTCCAGCAAAAGGAACGCTTCTATGCACTCTGCGAAAAGCACGGCATCGACTACCCGGCAACCATCATCTACAGACGTGAGATGGGCAGGGATTTTGCATGCGACTTCCCATATCCGGTTATTTTAAAGCCATCAAACAGCATCGCCTACTGGGAGCATCCTTTCCCATCTCAGGAAAAGGTCTACAAGCTGGACAGCAGGGAAGAGCTGGAACGGACGATAGACCAGATCTACGAAGCAGGCTACGACGATACCCTCATCATCCAGGACATGATCCCGGGAAACGACGAATACATGCGGGTCCTCACCTCGTATTCCGACAGGAACGGTAAGGTCAAGATGATGTGTCTGGGTCACGTGCTGCTGGAGGAACACACCCCCCACGGCTCCGGCAACCACGCCGTCATCATCACCGAATACCGGGAGGAGCTGCTGGCAAAGACGAGAAAGCTGCTGGAGGAGCTGGAGTACACCGGCTTTTCCAACTTCGACATCAAATACGACAAGCGAGACGGTAAGTTCCGCTTCTTTGAGATAAACACACGTCAGGGCAGGAGCAACTACTACGTGACCGGCTCCGGCTTCAACATCGCCAAATATTTTGTAGAGGATTACATTTACAACACGCCGCTTAAATACGAAGAAGCCAAGGAGGAACACCTGTGGATGGTGGTTCCCAAGAAGGTGGCATACAAGCACGTGAAGGATCCGGCAAACAAAGCCAAGCTGAGGGAGCTGATCAAAGCCAAAAAGATGGTCAACCCTGTCTTCATGAAGGGCGACTTCAACTTGAATAGATTCCTGCGCATGGCAAAGGCGCACCTGCGCCACCATTCCAATTTCGACAAATACTATGGAGGATGATCCGGAGGGACGCCCATGGATATGAACAAAAAAATCGACAAGACCGGGAAAAAGCTGGGCGTCATCGGCGGCATGGGTCCGGAGGCCACCAGCTACTTTTATGAGAGCCTTATCGCCCATACCGTTGCCGACAGAGATCAGGACCACATCGACATGGTGATCCTCAGCCACGCATCCATGCCCGACCGGACGGGAGCCATCCTGGCAGGCGGCGACCGTGAGGAGGACCTGCTCCGCAAGCTGATAGAGGACGCCAAAACTCTGGAAAGGCTGGGAGCGTCCAACATCGCCATCCCCTGCAACACGTCCCACTACTACTACGAGCAAATTCAAAATGCCGTAGGCATCTCCATCATCAATATGGTGGAGGAAAGTGTAAAGGCTGCCGCTTCGCGCATCTCCGGAACGGTTAAAGAGTCGCACATCTTCGGCACGCCGGAGGAGAGTCTTTCTGGCGGCGGTTTGCCGAAAACCAGCGGCGCGCAGGAAGATGATAAGCAGGCCGCATTTGGCAGCACAGCTTCCGGACGTCCACAGCAGGCCGCCCGCAAAATCGGCATCATGGCAACCGACGGGACACTTCGCTCCGGCGTTTACGACAAGGTATGCCAAGCCCTGGGCATCCAAGCGGTCCACCCTTCAAAGGATCGCCAGAGGGACGTCATGTCCCTCATCTACGACGAAGTCAAGCAAGGCAAGCCGGGAGACCCGGACAAATTCAGACGCGTCACAGAAGAGCTGATCGCCGCAGGCTGCGACACCGTGATCCTGGCATGCACCGAGCTTTCCGTATTCAAAAGCAAAAATCAAATACCGGAGTTTTGCCTGGATGCCATGGACATCCTGGTGAGAGAATCGATCCTGCGATCCGGTGCAAACTATAAGTAAAACAGAGGGCGGCGCACCCGACGCATGCCGATCACTACAGAAGACAAAGGAGAAACCAATGGCAAAGATGCAATATTACACCATCAACACCTACGTCAAGACCCTGGAGGAAAAGGGTATGTTGGTCGATTGTCGTCTATACGACAAATGCGAGACGCAGATCACCACCCTAACCTACGATTCCCGCGAGGTGACGACCGGGACTGCCTTCGTCTGCAAAGGAGCTGCCTTCAAAGCGGAATATTTGCAGGACGCCATGGAGAAGGGCGCAGTCCTTTACATCAGCGAGAAAGCATACGATGTGGCAGAAGCCGGAGAAATCCCATACATCCTGGTGAAGGACATCCGCCGGGCGATGCCGGTGCTTGCCAACCTGTTTTACAATAAGCCGTGGGAAGATCTGACGGTCATCGGCGTAGGCGGCACCAAGGGCAAATCCACATCCGCCTACTACATGAAAGCGGTGGTGGACGACTACATGGCTGCCCAGAAGAAAAAGGAAAGCGCCATCATCTCAGGCATCGACATCTACGATGGGACAGAAAGCTTCGAATCCCACATCACCACGCCGGAGTCCATGGAGCTGCAGCAGCGGTTCCGCAACGCACTCAACTCCGGCATCGAATACGTGGAGATGGAGGTTTCCTCACAAGCGCTGAAATACAACAGGGTGGACGAGATGAGATTCGACGTCGGTATATTCCTCAACATTTCCGAGGACCACATCAGCCCCATCGAGCACGACGATTTCGAGGACTACTTCACATCCAAGATGAAGATGTTCGAAAAGACAAAAATCGCCGTCATCAACCTGGATTCCGATTGCAGCGACCGTGTCCGCGAGGCAGCCAAGGCAGCCGAGACGGTAGCTACTATCAGCCAGACCGACCCCCGGGCAGACTTTTACGCCTACGACATCCATAAAGAAGACGAAAAGGTGGTCTTTTTCGTAAAGCACGGGGATGTCTTCGACGAGGAATTCGTTTTGACCATGCCGGGCTTTTTCAACGTGGAAAACGCACTGGGCGTCATCGCCGCGGCGACCATGCTGAAGATCCCGAGAAAATACATCCATTCCGGGCTGTTCCATGCCAAATCAAGCGGCAGGATGGAGCTCTACACCAACAAGGATAAAAACATTGTCGCCATCGTGGACTACGCCCACAACAAGCTGAGCTTCGAGAAGCTGTTTTCTTCCATGAAGGAGGAGTATCCGGAGTACAGCATCGTGTCCGTCTTTGGTTGTCCCGGCAAGAAGGCGCTGACTCGCCGTCGGGATCTGGGGACGGTGGCAGGGCAGTATTCCAAGAAGGTCTACCTGGCTTCCGAGGATCCGGGCTACGAGCCGGTGGAGAAGATCTCCAGGGAGATCGCCAAATATGTAAAGGCTCAGGGATGCCCTTATGAGATGATCAACGACCGGGGCGAGGCCATCAAGGCTGCCATCGAGTCGGCAGAGGGCAAAACGCTGCTGCTGATAACAGGCAAGGGCAACGAAACGCGCGAAAAGATCGGCGGCGAATACATCGACAGCACCTCAGACGTGGAATACGTGAAGCGGTACCTGGCAGAATACGACAAGAAGACGAAGCCCTAGCCCGCATCTATGATACGGCGCGCAGGTCTCATGCAAGGCTTCCCCGGCTTCAGCCGGCAAGGAAGCTACTGCCGAAGCCCTAGCCCGTATCTATGATACGGCGCACGGCATTAAAAAAGCCGGAGCAAATGAATTGCTCTCGGCTTTTTCGATTGTGCGCTCTTTTATGGAGCCTTTCGGCAGTTTTTAGTAATCCACGCTATACATCTCCGAACCATCTCCGTTGAGGACTAACACGCGAACCACGATGTCGTCGATCCCTGTTTCTTCCTTCATCTGGTCAGACAGGGAGGTAAACATGGACTCAAAGGATGCGAAGCTCTCTTCCAGCTGTGCAGACATTGCTGCCGCCACATCCGGTTCGTAGGTCGTAGGATACTGATGGGTGTAAAGGATGGTGTTCTCTTCGATGGTAAGCTCCAGCCCTGAGTTCTCTGCAGTTTCCTGTGCTTTTTCGATTTGCTCCTGGGCTTCCGCATTGCCTTCAATGTACTCTTCCAGATTTGCAGGCTGGCCGCCGCATCCGGAGAATGCCATAAGTACAGCAAGCAGCATGGCGATTACCAGGCTCATAGTTAAAGTTTTTGATGTGAATTTTTTCATGATGCACTCCTTCTCAATCAGAAAAATTTTTCGGGCTATAAGGGGAATTGATTTCATAGCCTTGAGTTTAAATTACAAGTATATATATATCACACCGGCGGAGTTTTTGCAATAGTCCAGATTGCAATGTAACC
>JAUNBU010000258.1 GCA_030526925.1 Bacillota bacterium
TCTGCTTCCGGATGTGGTACATCAGAACCAGAAGTACAACGACAGGAAGACGCTGCTGAAATATGCCAAGAGATTCGATAAGAGCAAGTTCAGAAGAACCTTCAGAGATGTGAAATGGCTCAGATAATCCACGGACGGAGCGGCAGTTTATCATGATTGAAGAGAAACAAGGAAGTATTGTTGAGATCATATTCCATAATAAAGAAAACGGCTATACGGTAGCCGTTTTTGAAACTGACCTGGAAGCCTTCACAGCGGTAGGCAACCTGCCTGCCGTCGGCATAGGCAGAAGTTATCTTTTGCGTGGGGAATTTGTGGAGCATCCTACATATGGGGAGCAGTTCGCCATAAAAGAGTTTGAGGAAATCATGCCATCCACCAAGGACGGGATCAGAGAGTTCCTCTCTTCCGGCGTCATGAAGGGCATCGGCAAGAAGACAGCGGCAGCCATCGTTTCCAAATACGGAACGGAGACCTTAAAGGTCATAGAAGAAACGCCGGAAAAGCTGACATCCATCTCCGGCATCGGTCCCAAGACGGCGGAGAAGATCGCGGACGCTTTCAATCAGCATCGGGAATTTGCCAACGTCACATTATATTTACAGCAGTTCGGCATCGGGTCAAACTATGCCATGAAGCTGTACCAGGTCTACGGAGCCGACACCATCAAAGAGGTGGAGGAGAATCCATATAAACTGGTGGAAGACATCTTCGGCATCGGCTTCAAGAAGGCGGACAAGATCGCAGAGAAGATGGGCGTTGCCGCAGACGATCCTTTCCGGATCAAGAGCGGCGTCAAGTTCACCCTGTCCTATTTCGCAGGTGAGGGAAACACTTTCCTGCCACAGACGGTCTTATGCGAAAAGACAGGGCAGCTGCTGGATCTGCCTATGGGCAGGATAGAAGAGATGCTGGTAGAGATGGCCTTTGCCGGGGATATACATATAGAAAACCTGGACAACCGAGACGTGGTATTCCTCATGCCGTTTTACATGGCGGAGCAAAACGTCTGCCAATGCCTGGCGGCGATAAACGCAGCCCAGCTGAAGCCTCTTTCACGAGACATCAAGGGGCTTATCCAGCGGAGCGAAGGCGCAGCGGGCATCAGCCTTTCGGAAAACCAGAAGCACGCGGTCATCACGTCCCTCAACATGGGAGTGTCGGTTATCACGGGAGGACCGGGAACAGGCAAGACCACCATCATCAATACCATAATCCAGATTTTAGAAGAAAGCGGACTGAAGACGGCAATCGCCGCACCGACAGGCAGAGCCGCCAAGCGGATCACCGAGACCTCAGGCTATTATGCCTCTACCATACACAGGCTGCTGGAATACTACTTTTCCGAGAGCGAGAATCTGATGCGGTTCGGCAAGACCAAAGAAGATCCGCTGGACTACGATGCGGTCATCGTGGACGAAGCATCCATGATCGATCTGTTGTTGATGAACGGGTTGGTGAGCGCTATCAAACCGGGTACCAGACTGATCATCGTGGGGGATGCGGACCAGCTTCCTTCAGTGGGCGCCGGAAATGTGC
>JAUNBU010000079.1 GCA_030526925.1 Bacillota bacterium
TCACTGTATTTTTCAAAAATGCGCAATCTTCTATAATAATATTTCCGTAAAGCCCGCTAAGTACTGCCCCTCCATATACACCATGTTGATCATCAGCCAAACTTATCCACGAATCACTGCTCTTTGATATGCCGGTGCTGTAAGAGCATTTTAATATATTACTACGACCCGATGCGGTTCCCAACACACCACCTGTATGTCCAATACCTGTCACGTTTGCCGTATTGTAGCAACAAGTAATCGTAACACCGGTGTTTAACTCGCCTGCAATTCCTCCTGCTTCTCCGCCATCCACGGTCCCGGCGTTATAGCAGTATCCGATCGTGGTACCGCTCGCAGATCCTACGATTCCTCCTGTCAAAGATCCCCCGGAGACCTTCGCTGCGCTGATGCTGTAGGAAATACTGCCGCTGTTGCCAGCCCCGGCTATGCCGCCGACAAAAGCGCTTGTATAACTTTCTGTTTTGATTTCAGTCACATCGTTTGCGACGTTCTCGGGATAGCTGTATTTTCGCTCACCAAGTTTCGTCGGGTTTGCACCGAAATACGGTATACCCACGTATTTGACAGCGCCTGTGCCCGCATCGACTGCCGCTGCCGTACCCACTTCGCAGTAGGATACAGTACCGAGGATATTAAATCCGACAATACCTCCCAGATAGACAGCTCCACTACCATCCTGATATACGGACGTGATGGAAGCGCAGTCCTTTATGATTCCTCCGGAAAGATTAGCGCCCACGATGCCGCCTGCGATCCCCCCCTTGCTTCCTCGCTGATTTACTTTACCTGAAGTAGTGCAATTGGTGATTACACCGTAATTTTCTCCGACGATAACACCAACATTACCAACGCTATTTATAAATGCACTCGTCTGATCTTCAAATGCATTCAAATAACTGTCACTATAAGTCACTGTGATTCCATCCACATGCCCATTTTCCGTTATCATTGTGAAGAGACCCACCTTCGGGCTGCTTAAGTCATTTATGGTCAAGTCGAGTATCATATTTGCCTTACCGTCATATATTCCGTTATAGGTTCCGGAAAAACCGGTGGTTCCACCGATAGGCTCGAAGTTTAAAATGGTATTGTTGTGATCCCGGCATAGTACATTCCTCGTCTGAACATAATTTTGAGACAGACACCCGTTGCGATTGATATTCTTCAAATGCCTGATGCTGGCGATCTCGTATCCCGTCTTTCCGTCTTCCGTGATCTCTCCGCCGAAATAGGCATGTACCGAATCTGCATCGGAAGAATCAGCAGTTTTCTCTTTGTCCCAAGCGCTTACTGTCAACCGGGCAGAAAGATACCCGCACCCGAGATTTCCAAACTTATCCTGGATGCTGTAGCTTTGGTCGGCGCTATCCAGTACGATAACCAGGACAGGATCGCCTCCGCTTGTATTTATTTCCAGATACATCCCGTTACCATCTGCAATTCCGTCTTCATTCTCATCACTACCGATGGCTCCATCAAGGCCGTTGTTTGCCAGGATATCATCCCATGAATAGGAGCCTTCCGCACCGCCTATTTTAATGGTATGTCCCAACCCTTGCTGGGAATTGATCTGGATCTCACATTTATAATCCGGCTCAGCTGAAAATTCCGGCAGGGTGCATTCCACCGTCAGAAGCCCGTAATTATTGCCGCCGTTAATATCGTTGCCCTGTCCGCCTTTTTCTTCAATATAATCCACCACCCGGACCTCAGCATCATCCAGGTCGATCTCCTCCACCTTGCCGGTACTGTCTACGCCCCAGTATCCCATATCTCCATCCTTGAGGCTGTCCTCTTCCCGGTCGTAGGCATTGTATCCTGTAGTCTCTCCATATCCTATGCTCGCCGTCTCATCACTGTAAAACGCCGACAACACCTTGCCTGTCTTATAGTTATACTCTATGAGGACGGTCTGCTGAAGCACTTCCTTGTCACTGATATAGTCGTCCAGCAGCTGATAGAGAGGGGCTTCCTGCTTGCTGCTTCCCGCCCGGTTTAGAGCCATATACCGTATATTATCCTTATTCCCTTCTGTTTCACTTTCCGGCAAGCTCGGTTTTATCGCCCCGATATTCACGCCTTGACCCATAGTCTGTGAATTTATAGAATCTTCCTGCCCCGTGGTATACATATGCGTCATGGCGTTCTGGGAAATCAGAAAAAGAGCACGAGCCGTCTCATTTCGCTCCTGCTGCTGAGAATTGGTAAAGTATCCAATGACAGAAGGTATGGCAACAGCGGCGATGATCGCCAGGATCACCGTCACCACGATTACTTCCACCAGTGTGAAACCCTTTCTCATAATTCCCTCCGTTTAATACGTTTTCACATGTGCTTCTCAGCACGCCTTCCTATCTCAAATACTGCATTAAATCCTTTTTATCTGTGGATGCGTTTATGGCCGTATCCCTGCTGATCTTACCGGCAGCAGCCAGTCTGGCAAGATCTCCGTTGAGGGTATGCATCCCCAAAGCGCTTCCCGACTGCATCACCGTAGGCAGCTGATGGCACTTGTCCTCTCTTATCATGTTGCCAACTGCATCGGTCCCCACCAAAACCTCAGTGGCGACGATCCTGCCCGAGCCATCTGCCATAGGCAAAAGCTGCTGGGTTATAACGCCCCTCAAAATAGTCGAAAGCTGACTTCGCATCTGTCTCTGTATTTCAGGCGGGCAGGTATCTATGATCCTGTCTATGGTCTGGGACGCCCCCGTGGTATGCAGGGTAGACAGCACCAGATGTCCCGTTTCAGCCGCCGTTATGGCAGTGGATATGGTCTCGTAATCTCTCATCTCTCCCACCAGAATGATGTCCGGATCCTCTCGCAGCGCCGACCTTAAGGCGTCTGCGAAAGACTTTACATGAGGTCCTAACTCTCTCTGGTGGACCGTGCACTTGTTCTGGTCGAAGACGTATTCTATAGGGTCTTCTACCGTCAGGATATGACCCTCTCTGGTTCTCGAAATGTAGTCGATCATTGCCGCCAGGGTGGTGGATTTTCCCGAGCCTGTAGGACCCGTCACCAAAATAAGACCTCTCGGTTCGTCCGCCATCTGCCTGAGAACCTCCGGCAGATGCAGCTCCTCCAGTGAAGGTATCCCGTCGTTGAGCAGCCTGATGGCAGCTGCGATCCCCAGCCGGTGGGTGTACACATTCACCCTGTATCGCGTACGATCCTCCAGCTCCAGGGCGAAATCCTGATCAACGCCGCTTCTCAGACCCTGTATCTGTTCATCACTGCAAAAGGACAGTATCAGCTGCTCCGTTTCCTCCGGTGAAAGAGGTATCTGTGCGTCCAAAAGTTTGCCGTGCTTCCGCATGGCGATTGGCAGCCCCTGGGTTATATGGATATCAGAGCAGCCTTCTGCTCTGGCGTTTTTTAACAAGCTTTCAATGGTCATCATCTGTCTTTCCTCTTTTTCTCTTCCCATAAATCACTGTCGATCCGTCCGCTCGAGCTCTAATCCGGATATCTAATCCGCATAGTAGGCAACTTTGTTGAACTCTTCAATGGTGGTGATGCCTTCCAGCACCATATCCCTTGCCGCATCGTACAGCGTCTTGAAATCCTGTTCCCTGCGGATGTGGGCTACCACGTCTTCCGCTTCCTTGCCGGCGGCTATGAGCCTTCTCACGCTCTTATCGATCTCCACCACCTCGTGGATAGCTGTCCTGCCTCTGTACCCTGTGTTATTGCACTTATTGCAGCCACGTCCTCGCCGCAGCTGTGCCGACTCCACTCCCAGCAAAGCGCACTCAGCCTCGCTGGCGCGATACTCTTCGGCGCAGTCAGGGCAGACCTTTCTCATCAGCCTCTGTGCCACAAGACCCACCAGAGAGTTGGCGATGAGATAGGACGGCACGCCCATATCTCTCAATCTGACGATGGAGGAAACGGCGTCGTTGGTATGCAGGGTGGAGAACACCAGATGTCCCGTTATGGCGGCACGTACCGAAATGGATGCCGTCTCGCTGTCTCTCGTCTCACCCACCATGATCACATCAGGATCCTGACGCAAAAGCGACCGCAATCCCGCCTCAAAGCTGAGCCCTGCCACGTTATTCACCTGCACCTGATTTATCCCCGCCAGATTACGCTCCACCGGGTCTTCTATGGTGGAGATATTTATAGCTCTGGAACCCATCTGCTCCAACACCATATAAAGGGTAGTCGTCTTACCGGAGCCGGTCGGTCCCGTGATGTATACGATACCGTGAGGCGTATCCATCATCCTTCTGAATTTCTCATAGTTCTTCTCGTTCATCCCGAAGCGTGAAGCGTTATCGATGACCACATTGGTGAACAAAAATCTGATTACTGCCTTTTCTCCGAAGACAGTTGGTATCACCGATACACGGGCGTTCATGTCTATGCCCTCCACCGTATTGCGAAAATGCCCGTCCTGAGGCAGCCTTCTCTCTGCGATGTCCATATCCGACAGTATCTTGATACGGGCTATGAGAGACAGCAGCAACGTAGGTGAAAGCTCCGCAACCTCTATCATCACGCCGTCTACACGCATACGGACGACTATCTTATCTTCAAAAGGCTCGATGTGCACATCGCTGGCGCCCATGTTGTATCCGTGAACTAAAAGGCTGTTGAGCGCCTTGACGATAGGAGCTTCTTCTCCCGTGTCTTCCAGGGTCTCCAGCTCCTCGACTTCTGCTTCCGGGATCGCCTGATGGGCCTTCTTGAAGGCTTCTCTGGTTCCCACCTCTGCATAGTACCTGTCGATCACCTTCCGTATATGCTCGTCCACATCCAGTACGATCTTGATGTTCATCTGGGTGATCTGACGTACATCCTCTATAGCATAGTAATTGAGCGGGTCGTACATGGCTACCGTCAGTTCGCTGCCTCTCGCCTGCAGCGCTACCAGCATATATTTCTCAGCTACCGGCTTAGGTATTTTGGCAACAGCTTCCGCATCCACCCTCATATCCGTTATGTCTACAAATTGAAGACCCAGCCTCCTGGAAAGGGCTTCCATCATCTGCTGTTTCGTTACGAGCCCGAACTTTACGACGATCTCCCCCAGACGCTCTCCGGGATGCTCTTTCTGATATGCCAGCGCCTGCTGGATCTGCTCGTCTGTAAGGTAGCCCGCCTGTTTTAAAACGTCGCCGATTCGAATCTTTTCCAATGGTCTGCTCCTTTCACGTTCCGTCAGTTGCTCATGTATACCTGGAATGTTACTTCAGCGCTGAATTCTCCCGTGCTTATGGTATCCGTAAGCGACTCCAGACTCAGCAGCAATGATGTCTCGCTGCGGGAAGATACCTCGAATCCGGTGAGGCGTACTCCTCCCTGCTGTGCAGCAACTCCTATCAGAGCGATAAATTCAGTCAGAGATCCGTCCGCCTGGATGGTGACCTCCTTGGCCGACATGTCAACATCGGTGGCGGTGGCGCCGGTGTCTTCTCCCGCCAGTATATCTTCCGCATCCTGTGTCTGAGATTCCTGACTGTCCTGAGCTGTTGAAGTCCCTTCTGTTCCGTCTGTTGTCCCCTGAGTCTGCCCCGTCGTTCCGTCAAGACTGTCCGTCAGATTCGTCGAATCATCCTGTGCCGTCCCGCTTTCGGAAGCTTCTGAGGAATCCGAATCACCCTCCGCATCCATACCGAACGCAACAATGGCAGATGGGCTGAGATTTGTGATTTCCAGCTCCTGAGGAGTCATTCCGCTCTGCTTGACGAATCCGGTTATCATGGTGTCGATTTCTTCATTGCTCATATACGGCAAAAATCCCGCTTTGATCTCGCCGATTTTCTCCGTATAGTCCTGGATATCCTTTCGGATCTGAGGTATGGAGTTTATGCTCATCTCCATAGTTTGCCGCTCCAGTTCTATCTCCGACAGCCGCTCCCGCGCATCAGAGTAGACCTCATAGGATGGCTGTACCAGCAGGAACACGCCGCCCACAACTATGGCGACGACTATCATGATATATATCAGTACTTTTTCACGTTTACTCAACTTTGACATGAGTGGATCCCTCTCTGCTCTGTTTACTGTTACGATTACTGCTGTGGCAGCTTAAGCACGCAGGCGATATTCGCCTTATAGTTATCTCCGTCCGCCTCGTATCCCGTGTAGGACACGGTCAGATAAAGACCTGTGGACTTGATCCGCTTTACCGTCACCGGAATGTCGTCGGCAGATGATGCTTCTACTGTCAAGATCAAGACTCCGTTCGCCGAGTCATAGGATGCATTGGTAATATCTGCCGCAGCGCCGATAGCGCTGTTGGTATCGCTCAATATACCGCTGCCCATGGTCGGATATGAACTGATGTTGGTCACTACCTGGTTGAGGGCATCGTACTGCGCCGACAACTCCTGCCGTTCACCATCCAGCTGCACGCTCTCTCCATACGCCTCTACGTTCTTAGGCAATGTCATGAACTGATCGTGCTCATCGATCTTATCGTTGGTCACCACCGTCGCCACTCTAAAAAAAGTGAACGTGCCGAGGGCCACCACAAGCAACAGGATGACCGGTCCGAAATACATGAGAAACAATCTCTTTCGCTCCTCTTTTTTCGGATCGTACAGGTATCTGGCATAGAAGTTTATGTCTTTTTTTATAGCTTTCTTGCTCTTCATACTTGTACTCACTTTCTGATCAGATTGCCTACCGCATAGGTGTAATCATCGAGAACAAAGTCTCCCAGATCCGTTTCCACGATGCCGGTGTTCACCTTGAGGGTGATTGGGTCCATGCCGAAGGTCTCTCTGATATCCGTCAGCAGGAAGCTTTCATCGGGAGTTGAGCCGAATAGATATATCTTGCTCACAGCCTCTCCGTTTTTCTCCGTTTCGTTGAACTGTATCAGGTTGGAAACCACCCGGCTGATCTCATCGCTCAACCCTTCGCTGCCCCGCTCGCTCAGGAGCCGGATGCGGTTGGATATCTTGAACAGCCCGGTCACATACAAATTCGCCGCCAAAGTGCTGCCGTCAAGCAACAGGGTGATGAATGTGTCGTCCTCCGGGTTTACCTCTTCCATCAGCTTGATCTGGCAGTTGAGACCCATATCTATTGACTTAAGCTTCACATCGAAGGTGTTCTTAAAAATATCCGCATAGGCACCGATCAGCGATTTTCTCACGGCGCACAGTATGGCGTACTGCTCCTCCTTCTGGCTGTCCAGAATGGCGTAATCGTAGAGCATCTCCTCTTCTTCGTCCTCCAGCACGTCTATGAATTCGCCTTCGATCCACTTGAGCATCTTGCGCTCCGGCAGATGAGGCACCACCATGGTCTTGGTAAACACGTGGCTGCTTCCGATGGCAAGTCGCACGCTCTTCTCGTCTTCTACGGGCACCTGAAGCATGAAATCGGCAAGGGATTTAATGAGCAGGTCTTCATCGGTTATCAGTCCGTTCATGACAGCCCCCTCAGTCAGTGGGAATTTCTCCGCCTCCTCCACTCTGATGATGCCGTTTCGCTCACGGCCTTTCACGTACTGTATGCTTTCGTTCGCTATGTAAATAGAAATATCCATTTCTCCACCTCTCCTATGCGCCCGTGCCGATGGCGTTGTACATACCCGGTATCGGCAGCATGACGGAAATTATCACAGCACCGATGATCACTGCCATCAGTACGATCATCAGCGGCTCCAGAATTGCTGTCAATCTGGAAAGGGCGATCTCCGCTTCGTAGTTGAAGCTGCCTGCCGTGCTGTTGAGCATATCCTCCAGCTGACCGGTCTCTTCCCCGATCATGATGCTGGCAGCCAGCTTGCTGTCGAAGCCGTCCACCTTGCCTACGGCAGTTGACAGAGGCTCACCGTTTCTGATGTCCGTCACCACCTGCCCGAACTGCTCAGCTATATACATATTCCCCACCGTATTTCTGGTATTCTCCAGTGCGTTGATCATGGAGATGCCGCTGGCATAGGATGATGCCAGGGTATCTGCGAATCTGGCGGTGTAGATTATCTTCATCAGCTTTCCTACTACCGGCAGCCTCAGCTTGAGCCTGTCCAGCTTACGCCTGATCTTAGGCGCCCTCACCATGGCGCCGATGGCCGCTATGAGGACCAGTACCACTATGAGTATGTAAAGGAAATTATCCCTTATGAAAATACTCAGGTTCAGCATGAACTGAGTGATGCCGGGAAGCTCTGCACCCAGGCTTTCGTAAAGATCAAAAAAGCTTGGCAGCACTGCCAGGAAAATGACCAGCAGTACGGCAAAGGTTACCGACATGAGGATTATGGGATAGATGGCAGCCGACTTCACCTTCTGGCTCAGCTTGTGACTCTGCTCGTAATGAGCCGCCATCTTGCGGCATGTCAGATCCATATTACCGCTTGATTCACTGGCGCGGTACATATATACCAGCAGTTCGGGAAAAACTCCCTCCTGCTCCTCCATGGCTTCCGACAGCATGACGCCTCTCTGAAGTGAGCCATACAGTTTAGTGTAGGTCTCCTTCTGTTTTTTGGGGATATCCCTCTGGGTCATGATGTTGAGAGCCCGTATCAAAGGCACGCCGGCGCTGATCATCATGCCCAGCTCACGACAAAACTCCGCCAGAGCCTTCGACTTCATCTGCTTGGTGGCGCTCTTTTTCTTGACTTCCTTGTATTCGACTAAAAACAGATCATCTTCTCTAAGCTGCTCTCTCAGCGTCTTAAAGTCCGGCGCCTG
>JAUNBU010000080.1 GCA_030526925.1 Bacillota bacterium
TCACGCATCCTCATCCACTGAGGATGGGATTTGGGCTCCGGCAAATGCTTTATGGAAAGGGTATTGTCAAGAAAAAAGCTGAATCCGTACATCCTGCTGTTTATCAGATAATCGATGTCTTCTCCGCGTGTCACCAAAGGATCGAAAGGAACGCATTCGAAGAGCTCCTTGGAAAGGACCATCGCGCCACCAAAGGCGAAAGGCGTTCGTTTGAGCCTCGGCTGGCTGCCTATGATCTTATCGAAGGCTTTAGCCTTGCTGCCAAACCGGTCCCAATAGGTCATCCAGGGCTCCGTCTGCACATCGTCGTAATAATGCCCTTTCTGATTCAGGTAGTAGCCTGCAACGCCGTGGACCGTATCGCCGTAGACCCGATCTCCCAGAAACTCCACGGCACGAGAAACGTAGTCCGGCAGCTCGAACACCTCATCATCATCTATAAGTATGGCGGCGTCCGCCGTTAAGATCGCAGCCGCCAGCAGACACATATTACGCACGTTGGCATAGCCCGACATGGAAAGGAGCTCTGCGCACTTTCCATCCAGCCTTTCTTTTTGCAAAAGCTGCTGCATGTCCCTCAGATCTCCTGCCGTCATAAGGTAAGTCTCCGCAGTAAGCCCTACCTTCCTTACGATGTTCACCACCTGTCTGTAGGCGTCATCCTCTACTTCGGGCGCCGTAGGGCATATCAATATGACCAGTTTAAAATCCTTGACTTCCAGACATTTCATGCTCTCCAGCGTCCTGCCAAGAGTCCCCTCCTTGTCGACCGGCGTAGGATGGTCGTAGATCGCATCGCCCTCCTGCCAGCTTTCCCCTGTCTTTCTCGCCCAATAGGTGGGAATGATTATCGTCTTTCTCATGTATCCGTTTCTCCTTTATTTGCTGTGTTCTGTCAGTAATTCCTCGTAGATTTTCTCCAGTTTTATGATGAATTGGGACTGAGTATAGTCACTTCGGGCATATTCCGAGATCAAGTCCTTTCGCTTCGGGTCTGCTTCGCTCCTGTCAAGCTCATTTAAAATCGCCGTGCAAAGGACAGAAGGATCGTCTGCAGGCACCAGGGCTCCTACCTTTTCATTTACAAACTCCGGCAGACCTCCCTCGTTGGACGCCACCACAGGCAGGCCGCACGCCATGGCCTCCAATGCCACCAGCCCGAAAGGCTCTTTACGTGATGGCATGGCAAACACATCTGCCATATTGTAGAGCTTTCGCAGTTCCGCCTGATTCTTGTGCCCAAGAAAATACAGAGACTTCAGCTGTAGTGTCTGCTGCAATTCTTTGAGCATCTTCTCTTCCTGACCGCTTCCGGCGATCATGGTGATGATCTTTCCCGGCTGCTGCTCCTCGTACAGCTTGACGGCACGCAGCAATGTATCTACTCCCTTAAAGGCTGTCAGCTTTCCTGCAAAAAGCACAAGCTTTTCGCCCTTATATGGTACGCCGTTCTGCTCAAGTGTACCTTCCTTATTGACCATTTCCCTGTAAAAGACATCTTCGTTATACCCGTTAGAAAGCAGCGTGATCTTGCCTTCAGCCTGAGGGAACCGCTCCAACGCCGCCTGCATATTGTCCCGGGAAATGGCGAGGATCCTGCTGCATTTTTCCACGGCTTCTTCTGCATACTTGCGAAACTGAGGCCATTTATCGTAACCCATCAGATCTGTCCCGTGAGCTGTGATCACAGACGGGATGCCCAGCCCTGCTGCCAGCCACGAAAGGCACCAGATGTGCTGACCATGGATAAGATCAGGCTTGAAAGATTCGCATTCTTCTATCAAAGCCGTCTTAAAGGCGTCCAGATACTGCTTAAGCTCCGTATCGTCCAGGTCGCCAAAGGTCCGCAGGCTTCTCGGATGGGTGGTAAAGCATGGGAAATTAAATGGCAGCGCATTGACAAGGATCTCCTTGGGCGCCAGTCCGGTCCTGCTTTCCTGATCCTGTGTAAAGTAGACAGGATGGAGCTTGATATCCGCCAGAGGTCCCTGGATATCGGTTTCAGGGAACACCACGCACACCTGATGCCCGCGCTTTACCAGATACTGAGCGATATTTCTCGTATAAGTCCCGCTGCCGGAGCCCTCCAGCGGGAAGTGATTGATTAACAGAATTTTCATTTCGTAAACCACCTTTCCAGGAAACAGCTCCAGGACTGTTTTGCCTCTTCATATTGTCCGATCATATCCGGGAGGGCTGCTTTCGCCGCCGCATCGATTTCGGGAAGGCTTTGAAACAACCGGTTCCCTGTATACTCATATAACGCCTTGGCACCTATCGCCAGGCTTTTCGTCTGGTGATCGCTGCCCGTATCCCGGTGTCCCCTTTCCCAGCGCTGGAACACATTCCGCCCGATCCATCCCGTACAGGCAAAGTAAAACCTTTCCTGCACTACAGGGTCACTTGCCAAGTCAGGCACCTGCGGGTAACTGCCGAAGGTATTGTGGAATATATGGGTATCTATATCAAGGCAACGCAGGCCCCCTCCTGCCGCTGCCAACCCCATCATGGTATCCTCTCCCCTTGCCAGGAACGGTCTGCCTTCATAGAAGTAATAAGGAGAGAAGAACGGCGGTATCTTGGGCAGCGCTTCCAGAAGTATTCCCAGGTTGCCTCCCAGCAGTTTCTTGGTAGGGAAAGGCTCCGGGATCTCGTGTCTCTGTAGAGACAGGCATTTGTGGCGGCTGCTTCCCCGCCAGAAGTGGAGCATACCTTCCTTGCGCAGACCATACAGCAGTTCGTCCATGCCGTCAAAATCGGCAGGCGGCAGGATGTTGTATCCGGAATAATCGCTGGTAGTTATCGCCGCTCCCGCATTTATCCCCTGTAGGTGTCTTCCTATGAAGTCGATCTCCTCTTTGACCACTTCTCCCGTCTCGTCGTACTGCAAAACGTAAGGATAAACGTCGGAGTCGATAAATATCAGCAGATCAAGCTCCGACAGCAGAGCTTCTATCAGCACCGTATTCCGGTTGAAGCCGTAAGGTGTTATGCCGTATTCCCTGATGATCCGGCAATGCAGCAGATGATCTGAGGCTTTCGCAGGCATGTTAAGCTTTTTAAATGCCGACTCTGCCTTTTCATATTCGTTGAGCTTGACAAGATTCAGCCTCGTGCGTTTTGCAAGACGCCCCGCAGCCCCTTTATCCAGTTCATTGGAATACACCACGACCACCTCATGGATGTTGTGACCGTATTTAGCGGCATTGTCGAGGAATTCCGACAACACTTCTTCCGAGACAAAGTTTTTCACCATCATGCCCAATCCGATCTTCATGTGCCATCCCTCCTTTGCCTGTGATATGTTTCATGTTATTTGCGTCTATAGAACAAAAGCCGCACCAAATCTCAAATGAGCTTGTGCGGCGTGATCACGAACCGTCCTTGTTGTGACTGTTTGGTTGTTTTTATTATAGCGTAAATAAGTGAAATTCTCAAGGAGATTGTCACTTTACTTTCTCTTTTACTTTCCCTTCTGTTTCGTGTTTTCGTTCCCTCTCTTTTGTCTTCCTCTGCCGGAACCTCTCCCGCAGTCCCTTGGTCAATGTCAGTGCGACAAAAGGCAGACCCATATGGCCGATGAGCGGATAGAGTATGGACACTAGCTTTACGAATGGGAATAGCCCGATAACCAGGGATGTGACAGCCATGACGATGGCCATACCCTTATTTTTCTGCGGGTCGTCTCTGAAGAACCTGCTGCAAAAGGACCACATCATAGTACAGCAGGATGCGAACATGCCCAGGATCAATAAAATGGAAAATAGGGTTCCAAGCCATGCGGAAATCTTTTGCGCCAAATACAAGGTAGGGACAGAGAATGCCGACGCATTTCCCGCATTTAATAATATGGCGCTGTTCATAAGCATGATGCAAATCACTACGAAGATAGCGCCCAATACGGCGCCCCATTTTACATTTTCAGACTTGTCGCCCGACTGTCCCAGGGCAGTACAATAGATGCTGCCTCCCGTGAAGTTCAGCGCCAGATACAGGATCGCACTCCATGCCCAATTACCCGATGCTTGCAGCTGGGGTGGCAGCGTATCGCCCATCTTTAGCTGACCGATCTTGTCACCGTCATAGATCACCGTATATAGTGCAACGAAAATGATAAATAGGATTATAACAGGTCCGATCTTCGATACGATTTTTACCATATTCTCAAAGCCGATGAGGTAGACGGCAAGAACCAGACCTGCCATAATTGCAGAACCCAGATATTGATTGATGCCGAAGTATTCTTTGACGGTGGCGCCGGATGCAGATACAAGCACAGCCATAACCAGCGCCAAAGTAACGGGTATTATGCAGGAATAGAATTTCCCCAGCTTCTTTCCGCAGAAGAATGTGAAGTGGTCGAAGGGCTCTTCTCTATGGCGATAGCCTTCCGTCATGATGATCGTTGCCAGCAAAACGAAGCATGGCAGGATGATGCAAAGCGCCCCGTAGCTGAGGATGCCGTGGCTTGAAAAGAACTGCAAAATCTCCTGCCCCGTGGCAAATCCTGATCCGATGATCCATGCTGTGAAAGCGCCTGCGTATTTTAATATGGACTTGATGTCATGCTTTCGTTCCATCTTTGTCTCCATTCAAAATGGTTTTACACACATTCTAACCGTTCTAACCATTTTGTCAATCGTTTTGGATAGAATGAATGGAATCACAGGAGATCAGGAAGCTCTATACCGGCATTGCGTTCTGTTTTTGAGCGCAGATAATAAAAACACCATACAACATTCCGCTTTAGCTTTATTGTTGTATGGTGTTCGCAATTCTCATCACCAAATCGGTTTCTTGCCGTTTGGCAGTCTTTCGGGTTTCTTTGGCAGCTTTGCGTATACGTAAACATCGTAGATAGCAAAGCAGAATACCACAAGCCCGACAACATAGAACCACGGATTGTTTTCAATCAGAAAATACGGACTGATAAGCGCCCACATATTATGGTTTGGCATAAAGGACATGATCGCCACAAGAACGAGAACGACGGTAAGCTGCCAACAGGTTCCGATCCTCGTTCCTCTTTCTTTCCAGAACATGCCCGGAGCACATACGATAATTACCTGAGTGAAAATCCAGAACTTAAACATGCTCACATCACCAAGCTCAACTCTGAGCAGATTCAGGCTCACAAAAAATACGGCGATCTGCATCAGACAATAGAGGATGGCATTTTTCAGAGTAGCGCCTTTCCCCCAGATGGCTTCACGCTCCACCGTAACAGCTCTCCAGAGACAGTAGCATTCAAACCCTACCCAGACGATTTCTCCCACGCACCCCAGCAGGAAAAACCAAAATCCGCCGACCGCATCGTATGCAGACAAAAATACGAATATCCCCATGAAGTCCGCCGCCCAGTAAAATGTGTGCATCCAAATAGGATACGGAGCACTCTTTTCCCTGTCTACCAGGATAAAAGAATAAACGTATACCATAAATCCCAGAAAAAAAGTGATCAGAAGCACGATGAGCGTTTCTGCAAAATGCGGGTTCTGTGTGCTGAGAGAATATACGAAATCCTCTAGCTTGAGGTCCACATTTGAACTGGGATACCCTGCAAATATGTCTTTGATAAATTCCATTTCCATCACCTCCAACTAAATCACAACAGTTGATTATTTCTCTTATGTGTATTATAATGCAGGCAAATCAAGGCTTTCAATTGCCAGCTTTCCGGTATTTGTGAATTACTGCACAAGTCCCGGCATTTTGTGAAATAAAATGAGAAATAATCGGTGAGAAAATGAATGAAAAAGATCGAAGAGTAATAAGAACGAAAAACTCCATAAAAACAGCCTTTATGAAGCTGCTGCAGGAAAAGCCAATAGGGAGTATCTCAATATCAGAATTGGCAGAGCGTGCCAATATCGACAGAAGGACCTTCTATCTACACTATACCTGTATAGAAGACATCATTGCTGCCATTGAAAAAGAAGATGCCCTGCGAATAAGAGAGGCTTTGACTGACAAAGAACATTTTACAATTGACAGCTTTCTCAAATTCCTGACTGACATGATGGTGGATAATCTGGATTACTACACCTGCATCATAAAGACGCCTACATACAGCCAATTTGAACACAACTGCAAAGACATTCTCAAAGAGTGTATCAAGAATGCCTTTTACGAAGATTCCCACTTGTCGGAAATCGAATTTGACGTTTATGCCGAATATGTTTCCTCCGGCATAATGGGCGTATACACTCAGTGGATCCGCACCGATTCCGACCTGAGCCTGGAAAGCTTGACAGCCCTGGCAACCGAAGCCGTATCCGACGGCTGGAAAAGGATCCTGGATCGCAGATAAGAGGATTTACACGAATGCTCCGCATTCGCCGTTCTGCGGCTTCGTTTCACTTCGCCTTGAACACGTCGCTACTCGACCATCCACAGGATGGTCTCGCTATACGCTCCGGCCTTTGCAGGTTCGAATCCTCAACATTCTTCAAGATACAACAATAGCACCCCCTTTGGGATGCTATTGTTGTATGGTGCGGATAAGAGGATTTACGCGAATGCGATGCATTCGCCGTTCTGCGGCTACGTTTCACTTCGCCTTGAACCATGACCTATTCGACAGTCCACTGGACTGTCTCACTTACGGTCATGCCTTTTCAGGTTCGAATCCTCAACATTCTTCAAGATACAACAATAGCACCCCTTTGGGATGCTATTGTTGTATGGTGCGGATAAGAGGATTCGAACCTCCATGAAGTTGCCCTCACACGGACCTGAACCGTGCGCGTCTGCCAATTCCGCCATATCCGCATATGTGCGTTGGAATTCCAACGATTCTTTTTTGTCGCACACGGTTTTTTGACCGTTGCCTTACACGTTTCGGACTCACTTATTTCGTGCGACTTTTATATTATACTATATTTTTCGATTAATGCAAGATAATTTCTCAGGTTTTTGGAACAAAATTCGCCCAAAATTCACCTATACTTTTTCCAACAAGTCCTGGACTTCACAGCACAAGGCCTGGGACAGCATGACGAGATACTCTGCCTGTGCTTTGTTGATGTTCTTTTGCCTCTGCTCATACTGCTGAATAGTCCGCACAGGCACGCCGGACCACTCTGCAAGCTGCCGCTGGCTCAGCCCTGCCCTTTGCCGTATCAGCTTGAGATTAGTCTCCGGTTTTGCGACCCTGTATAATTCATTCATCCTATCAACAAACTGCCGTATGTCCATCTCATGATAAGGGGAATACAGCGCTTGTATCTCCTTGATCGGCACGCAATGGACGATTTCTGCAAAACTCAATGCAGTCTCCCACTGGTAATAAGCCAGCGCCCAACCTGTCCAATATTCTTCGCTGCGGTCGGCAGTATACTTCGGTTTAATACGCTCTACCTTGATGCCGACCTTTTCCAAAACTTCGTAAACCAACTCCACGCCGGACATACCAACAAGAACGGTAAATTCGCCATGCTCAAATCGTCTAGCTACACCGGAAGAAATGAACAGCTCAAAAAACTCTGTAATATCGTATTTCAACTCGTATACTGCGAAATCCAACATGCGCCCGAGAACGATCCGAGCCTTATCAAGATAAACTTTATCGTAAGCGTGGATCATCAGCCATCATCTCCTCATCCATGATCTGTGTGATATACAAATCCCCGCGCTGTCGCCTGTTTCGCTCTATATCAAAGTATTCACGCCGTGCAGACTTGTCGCGCGCCATCTTTTTCTCATACCACTCCCCGCTTTCTGCAATTTCATATCCGGTGAAACGGATCCTGTCAAAGGCAATCTTGCTCTTGAGGACGAACTGCTGACCGAGTTTCCCCAGATGCATCGCATTGTTGAGCTGGCGATAAGAAATCGTCCCGTTGATGAAATCCTGTGCAAAAGAAAAGTAGCTGTCATCAGCGCGATACCCTATGATAGCATCATAGCTTTCATAATCAATAGTGAAATTTCTAAGCAGATATTCCTTCGCTTCAAGCGTCAGACCTGAAGGCACATCAAATTCGCGATTTTGGAGCAGTACCGTAAGCCAGTGCAAAATACAGAATTTCTCATCGTTCAAATCGAGTATTTTCAAGGCACTGCAATCCAGCTCATAACAATTAGCATAACCATCCTGTCCCATTCCGGCGCCCCACTCTTTTGCCATTTCGAGGGTATCGGTGCAATAAAACCCAAGGCCGTAATCGTTATATGTCTTGCCATGTCCGTATATTGGTTTTTTAATGATTCCGGAAGAACCATGGTAAAGTTTTCTAATCATATCTCTATCTTCTCCATTCTTTAAACAAATTATACTCCCAAAGGAGTACAATGTCAAGGGAATGGACATAATGCATGTCCATTTACCTATGATAAAAAACATCCTCCGTGGAGAATGCCTTTTACAATTCTATATTTCTTACTCTTTATACTTCACCTCTGTCGGTTCTACAGGTGTCGGGGTTGTATCAGCAGCTGGTTCCACTGCTTGTTCTGCGCCCTGCCCGGCCGCCGGATCCACATTCGCTTCAACATTCACCCCAGCGCTTTGATTTTGGCTCACATTTGAATTCGCACTTTGGTCCGTGTTGGATTCGGTATTTTTATTGGCGCCCATATTCCAAGCCGGATTCGGCTCTGCATTTTCCTG
>JAUNBU010000081.1 GCA_030526925.1 Bacillota bacterium
CCCCATTGGAAGCATGGAGTCTGCCCCATAGAACACCCACTGTGCGCCGTACTTCAATGCATCTACCTTGGAAGCATAGCTGCAAGTCGGCATGTAAAAGTTGATATGTATCACGTTGAGATATTCACGATATTTCTTCAGTGATATTCCTGCTACCGTAACATCTTCTTCAGCGCTAAGCCCTCCACGTAAGCTTACGATCGAAGGCGTGCGCAGAACATCGCACCCAACCATTTCTGCTGCCAGACCGAATATAGGACCCAGCTCCGCCGGACACATCTGAACGATTTTCTCGCCGTTATCCTTCATCTTCTGAAGATATGCCAAATTCTTTCTTTCCTTATGATGTGTTGACATATGGATATCTTTCTTTTCAGCTTCTGCCATTTTCGTTCCTCCTTATCTCTCTCTTTCTTACGAAATAACTTCATCACCCTGCTATAGGGATCCTTGCTTTTATTATTGATTCACATCCATTTTTTGAAAATACTCAATTTTCAGTAGTTTACAAAAAATAGATTCATTATATAATAAAAATACTTAAAATTAAGAAGTATTTATTCTTGAGAAGCAGTGAAAGGAGTTTTCACATGAAAGGAATGACTTTTTCTCTTCCAAAAATGGAAGGCATAAATCCATCCACTTATATGGACGCATACAACCTGATACTGGAATGCAGTCAGTCTCACACGCCGAGAAGTTTTACGATGAAGCTGCTGGAGCTGTTAAAAACAACATGCCCTTACGATGAGGCCGTTGCTTTCTTTCTTGACGTCAACAGAAAGATTTCCGGTCAATATACGGTAAATATCAATAAGAAATGGTTGGACATGTATCTGAACTACTACCTTCATATGATGGACAATGCATCTCCATCCTTTAGTGTGGTTCAGGACCTGGATGAAACTTCAAAAACATCTTTTTCAAGAATAATAGACTGGGCAAAATATCCCCGCACTGAATTTATCAACGACTACATCAATGAACGAGGGTTGAAATATTCCTGGGGATTTTGTTTTTTTGATTTGAATAAAGCTTACAGGGTAGTGATCTCTTTGGACCGCGTTCATAAAAATCCTTTTTCCGATGCTGAGCGAGCCGGCCTTGAGCTGGCTCTCCCCGTTCTTAATAATATGCACAGAAATTTCTTCTATCAGGGAATGGACACAGAGGACAACTTGATCCAGTCCCCGCTCAGCCAGTACAATCTGACGACACGCGAAACAGAAATCGCAAACCTGCTATGCCAGGGAATGACTGTGCGCAACATCAGCGATATTCTTTTTATCGCCGTCACCACCACGTACAAACATATTCAGCATATCTATGAAAAATGTGATGTGTCTTCTCAACAGGAGCTGCTGGTCAAGGTATTGAACAAAAAGAACATATAAACACAAAGCGAATGATTTCGGTCATTCGCTCATCTGTTCATAGATCCAGTTCTCCGCTTTCTGCCGTTTTACATCGGATTCCAGCATCTTAAAATCTTCTCCGAAGAACTTTTTCACCATCTCCATTTCGCTGTCCTGCCGCTCTGCTATCTCGCGGGCATGTTGCTCCAGCTCTTCACGTGTCACCACAAAATCCTGCTTATGAATGACATCTTTGATAACCAGTTCCTCCTTCACATTGTAATATGCTTCCTCTTTTAGCTTTTCTTCCATGACTTTCATCGCTTTCATCTGCTCAATTGGATTCATCTGCGCTGTTCCCGTCATCTCAGCATAACGCATCTGATGTTTCATGTTCATCACACAAAATTTGTATTCTTCCTCTACCAGAGGCTGGGGTACTTCTATTTCATAATTCTTGACGAACCTTCTAATTGCAGCTTCCTTGGAAATCATTTTCTTTCTCCTCTCCACGCAGAACGGCTATCTGATATTCCTGGCATCAAATACTTCTCTCTTTACAGTTTTCTCATAGATTTCTGCCTCTCCGGTAAGCAGTGTCGCCGCCACGGAAACTGCAGCCTCAAGAGACATCCTTATCACTTTGACGGGATCTGCGATCCCCGTTTCTAACATAGGAACGTATGAATCCGTCGCCGCATCATACCCTGTTCCCTGCTGCTTCGCAATCAGATTGCCGACCACTGCGCTTTCATCTGCCCCTGCATTGATGGCTATCTGTCTTACAGGAGCTTCCAAGGTCTTCAGTAGGGTTTCAGCGCCGATTTTCTCATCGCCTTCCAGCGTTTCCGTAAAAGCTTTGAGCTTTGGTATCGTATCCAGCAAAGCAACTCCACCACCAGGAACAACGCCCTCTTCGTAAGCTGCTCTGGCGGCATGGACAGCATCCTCTGCCCGCATTTTCCTTTCCCATATCTCCGGCTCCGTCTTCCCGCCGATATCGAGCCTGGCTATGCCGGATACGAATTTTGCCAGGCGTTCTTCATGCCGCTCCCTGTTAAAATCATAATCCGTGTTCTCAATCAGATGTCTGAGCTCCTTGACCCGCTTTTCTATTTTCTTCGGATCGCCGCCGGCCCCTGTGATTATGGTACGGTTTGCCGTGACCTTTACATATTCAGCAGTTCCCATCATTTCAGCTTTGATATCGCGTATATCCATTCCAAGCTCTTCTGTAATGAAAACGCCACCGGTCTGTACTGCCATATCTTCGAGCCGCCATCTGCGCCCCTCCCCATAAAGAGGCGCCAAAACGCCGACAACGTTCATCTCGCCCTCTCTTTTGTTCTGCATGATCAGTCCCATGGCTTCCCCTTCTATCCCATCGGAAATCACCAGACAATCCCTGCCATCCTCTGCTGCAATGATCAGTGCAGGTATCAGGTCCTGCGGGTTTTGAAATTTTTTATCGCAGAGCAGGATATATGGATCATATAGCTCCGCAACCGTCTGCTCTTTATCTGTCGCCATCTGACTTGAGATGAAACCTCTCTCGAATGTGATCCCCTCCATAATATCCAACGTGGTTTCTCGCTTCCCTGTCTCGTCTATGGTGAGTACACCTTCCAGCCCTACTGAATCAAGCGCCTCTCCAATCATATCACCGAGGGCCTTATCCTGACAGGAGACCATGGCAACTCGGGAAATTTCTTCCTTCGTCGTAATAGGTTTCGCCATCTTTTTTAACTCTTCTGTGACGAGCGCCGATGCCTTCTTGATCCCATTTCTCAGGAGCAGAGGATGCGCTCCTGCTGCCACATTTTTATATCCTTCTTTCAAGATGGCCTGAGCCAATACGATTGTTGCCGTCGTTCCGTCCCCTGCCGCCTCGTTGGTTCTCGATGCCGCTTCCTTTAAAAGCTGCGCCCCCATGTTCTCTGCTTCATCGGGAAGAACGATGGACTTGGCGATGGTGACACCATCGTTTGTTACCAGCGCATGGGCGCCTTTCTGTGCACGATCCGAATAATCAGCATCCCTGATATTGGCTTTCTGGTACATGATCACATTTCTTCCCTTCGGTCCAAAAGTAACCTTTACCGCATCTGAGATCTTATCAATACCCGCCATGGTCTTTTTTCTCATTGATTCGTTATATATGATTTCCTTTGCCATGATCAACTCTCCTTATCATCTTTCGGACTGATATTATTTCCTGCCCTTTCCATCCATATAAACAGCATCCTCGGTAAACACCATCTCCATCGGCTTATCCCAGGATTCCATCGGTACATAATCAGCTTTCTGTGTCTCAAACGCCACCGATACCACATGTGCATATCTGCATTTTTCCAGATAGCGGTCATAATAGCCTGCACCCATTCCCATACGTCCCCCTCTTTCGTCAAAGACCGTACAAGGGCAGACCACCAGATCGATATCCCATGGGGCTATCTTCTCCGATTTTTCCGGGACCGGCTCCCAGATCCCGAAGTGGCCTTCCACCCATGCATCTTCGCCATGCGGGCACAAGGCGATCATGTCGGTATTGGAAATGCAAAGAGGGTATGCCAGTTTCTTGCCGCCTTCATTTTCTGCCTCTTCCAGCGCATCTAAAACCACCTCGCCCCGTGTTGCTCGATAAATCAAAATCGTTTTTGATTTTTGATAAACCTCGGACGAGAGGATTCGTTCTACGATCAGTTGGGATGATCGGCGGCGCTCCTCTGGACGCAGACTGTCTCGCGCCCGGATCTTTGATTTTCTCAATGCCCTTCTTTCTTTTTCATTCACTGCTGAAGCACCTCCCTACGCGTATGCACAAGCACCTTCGTGATGACCGAAATCGTGAGAAACTCCACGGGTATCATAACCAGACACTGTATCACACGAGTCGCCAGCAACGGTATGAAAGGCGACCCGTATAAAATGGATATCCACAAGGTATTGAGCAGCAGACTCAGGATCAACTGATCCGCTGCGACGGCAACCACCACTCGAAGCGGTGTCTGTTTCTTATGGAGTAGTATACCATACAAAAGGCCGGTCAAAACCGCCGTAAAGGTAAATCCCGGGAAATATGCCCCGATCGGGAACAGGATCGCTCCCAGAAAATCTCCCAGACCCGCTACGATAGCGCCGAGCGCCGGACCAAAGAAATAGGCTGCAATGAATACACTGATAAAGGTGAACCCTATCTTAAGGTTCCATGCATTGATGGATAAAAACCTGGACAGGATAATGTTCAATGCGATCAAAATACCTGCTGTTACCAGCATCTTCGTGTTCATTTTTTTCATAGACAAAAACTCCTTTCATGACAGTTGCCACAAAAGAAGTTTTAACGCCTTTGGTGGCAGCGGACGCAGGTACAGCAACGCGAAGCATTCGCTTCTTCGTCCGGCGGCAACATCCCATCCGTCGGCACTTAACGCGCTGACCTTACTCTGACAATAACTATTTGGTTGTTCCTAGGGTACTTTGCGCAGCAGGGGAATGATCCATCCGCCCACCGCATTTCCCAATGTGTTCACAAGTATGAAGCCCAGCGCTTCCATATTCCATATACCCGCCATGGATATATAGAACATATTGGCAACGCAATGCTCAAACCCGCAGAGGATAAAAACCATCACGCCGAAAAACAAGGCCAGATACTTTCCAATTTCGTGCGGGTTGTTCTTAAACCCGTCTACCGCTATAAATATCAGCAGATTACAGAAGATGGCGAGGATAAATACGCTGAACAGACCATCCTCCAGTTTGATTTGGCACATTTCGACTGCTTTTTCTGAAATACCTGCGATCCTGGTCATGGAAAGGGCAGCTGCCGTCAGCCAGGTCCCTGCCAGATTCCCAAACCAGATCACGACCAAGTCGATCACATAGCTTTTCCTGTTTTCAAATATGTAGCACACCTTCCCCGTATAAAGGGCAAATCCGCAGGTGCAAATGGTATACAGCCCTACTGTAAAGAACAGGGCCCCCAGCACCTTATTATCCAGTGACAGGAATACTGCTCCGCCTAAGGCGATACAAATCCCCGCCATGACGGCGTAAAGAAAAGTCTTGCACCTGTTCATGACAGGCTCCTCCTTGCCGCTTCCACCACATGGGATACCAGCACGCTGGTCGTCACAGTCCCTACGCCTCCCGGCACAGGTGTGATAGCACCTACGATAGACTCGGCTTCCTCAAACTTCACATCACCGCAAAGCTTGCCCTTTTCTTCGTTCCATCCTATACCCACGTCTATTACGATCTGACCTTCTTTGAAATATTCCGCACCTATGCTCTCCATCTTACCGGCACAGACGATGATGATATCTGCCCGCCTTGTGATGGTCGGCATGTCTTTCGTCTTAGTATGGCAAGTCGTGACAGTTGCGTTCTTATGCATCAGCATCATGGATACAGGGCGGCCTACTACCAGCGAACGACCGATCACTGCTGCCCTCTTGCCTGTGCAGTCAATGCCGTAATGATCCAGTATCTCTATGGCTGCCTGTGCGGTGCACGGTGCAAAGCCCACATCCGTATCGGTGAACACACCTGCCAGCGATCCATCAGTGCAGCCGTCTATATCCTTGGCAGGATCAAGCATCTGACGTGCCTTTTCGTTATCCAGCTGCTTTGGCAGCGGGCGGAACATGAGTATCCCGTGGATATCGGGATCCTCGTTCAGCTCCTTCAGCTTACGAAAGAAGGTGTCGCTGTTCACATCCATCGGCAGTACCACATTCTTCACCTCTACACCAACGGAAGCGCAGCGTTTCATCGCACCTGCCTCATAGGACAGATCGTCCGGTCTTTCTCCCACGCGTAAAATGGCAAGCGTCGGCTTTACGCCTTTTGCTCTCAGTTCTTTTACTTCTTTGTTCATTTGCTCATTGAGCGCTGCCGTAACAGCTGCGCCTTTCAATATCTCAGCCATCAGTTCAACCTCCCGGACACGGATCCATATATCTCAGAAGCCATATGACCATATATGTCCAGCATCATGCCCACTTCTTCGTTCATTTTATCCGCCAGCTCCTTGTCTGCCATGGATCTGGTGTTGATATACACATTGAGCGCCGCACTTTCCAGCGCCGCCTTGCACATGGCCGCAGCACAGCCTGCATCGGATATGGCGATGGCGCTGCCTTTTTCTCCGTAGGCAGCGATCAGCTCCAACGCTTCGCAGCATTTCCTCATGATGGTCAGAGGGATCTCCGCCGCTTCCTTCAATACCTTTGCCATGACTTCATCCCTGCTCGGATCATCCTTTGGTATGCTGTATGCTTTGGACAGCGGCTCAAAAACTTCGGCGTCCTTTTCCACCAGCTCCAGCAGTTCCCTTCGCAGTGCATCCGCCTGCTCATTGAGAGAGATCATCTCTATCGTCACGTCTGCATATTTTTTCTTTCCTACCGTCAGCGAGCCTACCATATTGCCCAGGGCAATGCCCAGAGCACCGGTCAACGCTGAGGCTCCGCCACCGCCCGGAACGGGTCGTTTCGACGCCAACTCCTCCAGGAAATTATCTAGATCCATTTTCTTCATATTTGATCACCTAAAACAATCCTGAAATTGTCCCATCACCATCTACATCTATCTTCTCAGCAGCGGGCACCTTTGGAAGTCCCGGCATCGTCATGATATCTCCCGTAAGCGCTACGATAAAGCCTGCACCGGCAGACACCTTCAGGTTCCTCACCTGAACGGTGAAATCCCTAGGCGCTCCCAGCTTCTTCTGATCGTCGGAGAAGCTATATTGGGTCTTTGCCATACAGATAGGAAGATGTCCGAATCCAAGTTCTGTCAGCTGTTTGATCTGCTTCACTGCATTCCCTACAAGCTGTACTTCATCGGCATGATAGATACGTGTGGCTATGGTATTCAATTTATCCATGATGGAAAGGTCTGCATCGTAGCAAAATTCAAATCCGTTGGCTTCTTCACAGAGCTTCACCACTTCTTCTGCCAGAGCTTTACCGCCTTCTCCGCCTTTAGCCCATACTTCTGAAAGGGCCACGTTCACACCAAGCTCTCTGCACTTGTCTTCCACCAGCGCCAGCTCAGCAGGCGTATCCGTCGGGAACGCATTGATCGCCACCACACACGGCAGCTTGAATACCTTCGTCACGTTTTCCACGTGCTGCAGCAGATTAGGAAGCCCTGCTTCCAGTGCAGTCAGATTTTCTTCGTTCAGATCCGCCTTTGCCACACCTCCATGGTGCTTCAGTGCTCTTACCGTGGCAACGATCACTACTGCCGACGGCTTAAGTCCCGCCATGCGGCATTTGATATCCAGGAATTTCTCGGCTCCAAGATCTGCGCCAAAGCCGGCTTCTGTTATGGCATATTCGCCCAGCTTCATAGCCATCTTCGTTGCGGTCACGGAATTGCAGCCGTGTGCTATATTTGCAAAAGGTCCGCCGTGGATGAATGCCGGTGTACCTTCCAACGTCTGGACCAGATTCGGCTTCAGTGCATCCTTCAGCAGCGCCGCCATGGCTCCCTGTGCCTTCAGCTCTCCTGCCGTCACAGGCTTGTCGTCATATGTATATGCCACGATGATGCGGGCCAATCTTTCCTTTAGATCGGTGATGTCGCTTGCCAGGCACAGGACCGCCATGACCTCTGAGGCTACCGTGATGTCAAAGCCGTCTTCACGAGGAGTCCCGTTAGGCTTGCCTCCGAGACCATCCACGATATTCCGAAGCTGCCGGTCGTTCATATCCACGGCCCTTCTCCAGGTGATCTTCCTCGGGTCGATGTTCAGATCGTTTCCCTGCTGGATGTGGTTATCAAGCAGGGCTGCCAGCAGATTGTTCGCTGCGCCTATGGCATGGAAGTCTCCTGTAAAGTGCAGGTTGATATCCTCCATCGGAACTACCTGGGCATAACCGCCGCCTGCTGCTCCGCCCTTTACACCAAAGACCGGACCCAGGGATGGCTCTCGCAATGCCACTACTGATTTCTTTCCTATTTTGCGAAGACCATCGGCAAGGCCCACCGTGGTGGTCGTCTTTCCTTCGCCTGCAGGCGTCGGGTTGATGGCTGTCACCAGCACCAGCTTTGCATCCGGCTCATCAGCCTTGTCCTTCAGCAGCGCATAATCCACCTTGGCTTTATAGCTGCCGTACTGCTCCAGATATTTATCTTCCACCCCTGCGGCAGCTGCGATCTCCGTGATCCTCTTCTTGGGGCACTCCTGTGCGATCTCGATATCTGATTTGAATGTCATATTTTCCTCCTGTTCT